>DQYP01000251.1 GCA_011043375.1 Thermotogaceae bacterium
GCACAACGAATCAAATTGACTATCTCTTCTTCTCCTTCTTTCTTCATTCCATCGTAAAATGCTTTCGCATAATAGAAAGGATATATGTTACTGACTTCAAGACCATTTCCAATGTGATATCTGACGATATCATAATCGTATGGAAGTACATTATCGTATCCCAAACCTTGCCAACCAAATTCTGGTTCTGCTTCATCAAGCCAGAACATTTTTATTCCATGTTTATAGTAATTTTCTTTCGCCTTTTGCCAGATGTATTCCCTTGCCTGTGGATTCATCGCGTCAAAGAGTGTTGTGAACCCCCTGTACGTGAAAAGTAATGGTACACCTTTATCTGTTCTAACAAGCAAAGACTTTTTCACCATATCTTCATAGTTTTCACTTTCTACTTCAACTGTTGGCCAGATGGAGACCATAACTTTTATTCCCATCTCATTTAACTCTTTTACCATTGCTTCAGGATCAGGCCAATATTTTGGATCAAATTTCCAATCTCCTTGATGCGGCCAATGGAAGAAGTCTATAACTATAACAGATAGTGGAAGTCCTCTTTCTTTGTATTCTCTGGCTATATTCAAAAGTTCATCTTGTGTTCTATATCTTAACTTACATTGCCAAAAACCCGCTGCCCATTCTGGAAGCATTGGTGCTTTTCCTGTTAAATTCGAGTATTTTCTCAAAATTTCGCTCGGTGTATCGCCGTATATTATCAGATAATCTATTTGCCTTGTTGCCTTTGCATGCCACATGGTGTGGTTTTTAACAAGTTCAACATGTCCTATTGAGGGATTGTTCCAGATAAAACCATATTTTCTATTAGACACTAAAAACGGAATGCTTATTTGTGTATTTCTTTGTGCAAGTTCAAGTGCGCAGCCTTTCAAGTTTAAATAACCATTCGCATATTGACCCATTCCGTAGAATTTTTCATCATCATAGGCCTTAAAATAAAGATTTACCTCGTAAAGCTCACTACTGATTGGTTCATAATTTCTCGCTTTTAATAAATCAGCATTCTTAACTCTTGAATCTATCCATAATTCTTCAAGGAGTATATCGCCATCTTCAGTTAAATATCTCACACTTCCATCAGCGGCAACTTCACCTATTAATTTTCCATTCTTTATGGTTGCTTTCTCCTCAGTAATATTGATTTCAACATTAATATTCTCTTGTGGTATCAATGTCCAATCTTGCTGCACTATTTCTTTGTTCAAGGTGGATCTAAATCTTAGGCAATCTTTTCCCCAAGGTTCTATTTGTATAGTTTCGCCAGAAGAATGAGATAGAAGTTTATCTCCATTTTTCTCAAAGAACAAAATATTTACCCTCCTTCTTTTTAAAAGAAATTCTCAAATTTGTTTATAGAATATCTTAAAAACTATTAGCAACTAATAACACTAATTAAATGACCATTCAAGATACGATTTCATCTGTTTGAAACATTTTCAATGATATATGGAAATTCAGGAGGTTTTTTGTAAAAATCCAAAATATTCTATCTCAAACGTAAATACCTCAAAATACAGCGTATTTATTTCTCAACTTATACATTTTGGGTTATTTATTAAATCGCCTTAATTAACACTATTTTTAGAAATTCTCAAATCACTTAAAAATTCCTTCTTGGAAGAAATATACAATCTATATACTACAACGTTTCATAGAAAATGTCAAATATTTATCTTAGTCTGTAATTAGCCTTGAAAGGAATTTATAGAGGTTGATTTTAGATTTTTTTGACTACTTTCCTATTTTCAAATGTATTCAAAGTGTAGGAGAATTGAAAGAAATAACAGAGATATTCGTTACATATGATCAAAAAAAATCTCAAGATTTTGGGAGGATCAGCAGAATATATTAGATATGGGTATAACCTAATTTCAAAAAAATTCGAAAGATTTGCACAAGGATTTCTTTGTTCAAATAATAATCAACTCATCTTGTTTACTAAGTAAGACTGCTCCTCGATCTGTCAATAGAACATCATCCTCTATTCTCACACCAAATTTTCCTAATAGGTATATTCCTGGTTCAACTGTGACAACCACATTATTTCTTATTTCTTCAGTATTTCTTGGAGATAAAACAGGAGCCTCATGTCCATCCACACCTATACCATGTCCAAGACTGTGACCAAAAGCATATCCATAGCCGGCTTTTTCAATAATGTTGCGAGCCAGAGCGTCTATTTCTTTTCCTGTCATACCAGCTTTCATTTTATTCAATGCTTCCCTTTGAGCTCTCTCAACGATCTCATAAATTCTATAAGCTTCATCGGAGATTTCACCAACAGCAACTGTTCGAGTTATGTCACTGCAATAGCCTTCGTATACAGCTCCAAAGTCTATAACCACTAATTCACCATATTCGATAATTTTATCACTCGCCCTTCCGTGAGGCATAGCGCTCCTGTAGCCAGATGCAACTATAGGTGGTATGAAGGCAGGTCTCTCGGAACCTAAATTTTTCATTTCATATTCCAATCTTGCTACAAATTGTTTTTCAGTTATACCTGGCTTCAAATAGTTCAAAGCTTCTATTAAAGCTTTTTGAGCTATTTCTACTGATTTTTTTATTTTCTCAATTTCATCGTCTGATTTCACACTTCTGATTTCTGATATTATTTTTTCAACATCAACAAATTGTATTTTCTCATTTCTGGATATTAGCCCATTCAAAACTTTATAGCTGGTTTTAGAGTAATTTATACCAATCTTTTTGTATTTTTTTATTTGTTTATCCACCAAGTCAATTAGATCCCCTTTATTTCTATCAAGCTTTATCAACTCATATTCTGTTTCTTTTATCGCTTGTTCGTAATACCTGGAATCAGTAATGATGTGCTTATTTTTTGAATCAATAATTAAAGCTGATAATGAACCTGTGAAACCCGAAAAATAAAAAGACTCAGAACGATTGGAATTTTCTATGTTGATACATAAGTATGCTTCTATGCTTCTGTTTTTTAGATAGTTTAAAAGCTTGTCAATATTTTCCATACAGTCACTCCCTTCTTCAACTTACTGAGAAAATTCACGTTTAACTTTTATTTGAAAAGGTATAGAAATTCCTATAAATATGGCCATCAACCAAAGACTTTTCATAACAAATGGTACATTATTTCCAAAAAGGCTGGAAAATATAAAGTTCATCGCCGACCCAAAGGACCAGGCTGTCCCCATTACCAAAGACGACGCGAAAGCTTTGTTCTTTGAAGCACTGTGTTGGGCTTCAACCACATTCGATGACATCGAAAGGAATGAAAACACATCCATGAGTATGTAAGTGATACTCAAAATGATCGTATTCGTTGTCATCAAAAAAGCGAGAGAAGTGAAGAACATTCCTATAACACTTATGACGTTGACCGAAATGTTTCCGAATTTTTTTCTAAGAAAAACTCCTAAAAACGATGAAAAAGTGCCTGATATTGTTCCAAGTGTCAAAATGGATCCGCCAAGTATCAAGCTACCCCCAAGGAAATTAACATAAAGAGGCATATACATATGAGCGACATTCATATAGAAACTTCTCAATGCAACGAACAGAAATATTGGAAAAAGCCCCTTGAAAATGCTGAAACTTATCTTGACTGAGGGTTTTTTCTCAAGTTTAAGTATTTTCAAATTCAACGCTAAAATGGCCACAAAAATGGCAATTGCGATACCGAAAATGTTCAAAAATTTAAGATTGTATTTCTCAGCATACCAACTTATGAATATCGGTCCAAAGGCTGAACCAAGTGAACCGGCGAAAGAAAAGAAAGCTATATGATGTCCTTTTCCATAGTGACCTGCCAAGCTTGCTCCCAATGGATGATACGCGGAATTTGACAGATAAGCGATGAAAGCAAATAAGCTTATGACAAAAAACGTGGGGGCTACCCCTATCATCGAGATGAAGGCTATGTTTATGAACAAAACGATCGAAAGATAAATATTTCTGGATCTCACGTTGTCAGCCAGAATTCCAAAGAAAACTTGAAGGAGCGAACTAAAAAAGGTAATAGATGAAAGACTCATTGTGAAGGTCCTTGAATCGATAGAAAATTTTTCAACAAAATATGGGCCAAGTGGTCTTAGAAAACTTACAAAAAAATCAGAAAAAAAGTGACTCAATATGGATATTAGAATCATTAAAGAAACCTCCAATTGTTTGTTCCTAAAACTAAAACGTTATCGAAAATATATATTATCATAAAATACTAATTTTAGAATAATTTTCATGATAAAATTAGATGAAAAAATAAAGAGTGAGGAGTGATTAAATTGGCAATGCAGGTAACCTTAGATCAGTTATTAAGTGTGTTCATGGCAAGATTGGAATCTTTGGAAA
Source organism: Thermotogaceae bacterium (assembly GCA_011043375.1). Classification (GTDB taxonomy): domain Bacteria; phylum Thermotogota; class Thermotogae; order B21-G9; family HyVt-16; genus HyVt-16. The sequence continues at coordinate 4,339 of DQYP01000251.1, forward strand.
CAATGCTCGAGGATTTAAAACTCAGAGAGAATATAACCTTGAGACTCTTGAGTAAGAAATTAGGGGTAAGTAAAGAAGACATTCAAGAAGCGGTTAAAGA
>DQYP01000106.1 GCA_011043375.1 Thermotogaceae bacterium
GGTGAAAAAGGTTTCACAATGAAATCAGTGGCTCCAAGCTTGAAAGTCTCTATGAGTTTTTCTGGATCTGAGAATACAGATATCACCACGATTGGTATCGACACATTGTGCTTTTTCAATTTTTTCATCAATTCTACTCCGTCCATTTGGGGCATATTTATATCAAGAATCATCAGATCAAATTCTTTGTTTTTTAGTAGTTTAAGTGCTTCTAATCCATTGGCAGCTGTATCTACCTCGAATTCATCACTCAAAATCTTTTTTATCAAATTCCTTATGTTGGTTTCATCATCAACTACCAATATTTTTTTCATAATCTTCACCACTTTGAATTAGGTATACATCTTCAAATTTTACCATATTTTATTCAAAAATGGCACTCTGATAATTCAATCAAAAAGGCGGCTGCTAAAGCCGCCTTTTTGAATCCAATACAAAAATTTTCATATCAATAAACTGAATCTGGATAGTAATACCTTTCAGCATTTTCCTTTGTCACTATTTCACAGGAAAGTATAATCTTGTGTGGAATCGCTTCTTGATAGAACCCATCAAGTTTTTCACCTTTGAGACCTTTCACCGCCATCGATATTGCGGTTGCAACCATTGATGGAGGATATGTCACAGTAACAGGTATCAGTTTGCTGCCATCCATTATCATCTTTATCACATCTTTCATACCGCCACCACCGACGACGAACATTTCTTTTTCTCTACCGGCTTCTCTTATCGCTTGTATAACTCCAAGTGCCATATCATCATCCGCTGCCCAAACTGCATCTATCTTGGGAAATTGTTGCAGATAGTTTTCCATAACTGCAAGTGCTTTATCTCTCTGCCAGTATCCAGGTTGTGAAGCGAGTATCTTTATATTCGGATAATCCTTCATGACATCCTTGAATCCATTAACACGTTCTGTGTTTATAACACTTGGTATTCCCTCGAGTACCACAACATTACCCTTGCCTTTCAATTTCCTTGCTATGTATTCACCTGCTATCCTACCGAAGGCGTAATTATCACCAGCCACGTAAACATCGTAGACATCCTTCGTTAAACCTCTATCCACTACTACCAAATATACACCCTTTTTATGAACTTCTTCACAGATCGGTGTCAGAGGTGCGGATTCATAAGGCAATATAACGAGTGCATCTATCCCTTGAACCAATAGATCTTCAACGTCGGCGACTTGATCGCTTGGGTTGTTAGCCAACACGACTTTGAACTCAAGGTCCACATCCTTTGCTTTCCAGTCTGCCACCGCTTTGTTTGCCCACCAAACAATACCACCTGTCCATCCGTGATCCGCTGCTGGTATAGATACACCTATCAAGAATTTTTTGCCCAACACGATACCTGAAGCCACTAAGATTACCAAAAAAATTACCATCAGAAACCTGAGACGCATCTAAATCCCCCCTTCAAAGGATTGTTTTTAAACACTAATCGCAGGTATTCCACGAACTGTAACGCTCCCATTGGAACTGAAGATACTCAAACGAAATCCCCCGCCATTTATTTTCCCTCTAATATACTTTTTCTCTTGCTTTTCAATGGTCAAGTTAAGATTTCCAACATCTATTTTACCGTTTTTGGTGGTTATCTCGAGATCCACCTTTAGTGAACCTAACAGTTCCACATCAACATTTCCATTTCGCGTGCTCAATATCAAGCTTCCAGATTCTGGAACCTTCAAGCTACCAACTATATCTCCATTCGATGACTCGATCACATTATCACCTCTCAAAATTTGAAGCCCTTTTACACGTATATCACCATTTGAAGTTTTGAGCTTGAAAGTTCCGAGGGATTGATATAGATCTATTTTTCCATTCGAAGTTTCCAAGTTAAAATTTGCATTGACACTTTCCACATTGATTCTACCATTTGAGATCTTCACATTGATATTCTCAAACATTTTTCTTGGGACTCGAACGATCACATCCACAGTATATGATATCAAAAAATTAGAGGATTTTGGCATTTTTATCACACAGTTTAAGAGCTCATCATTATTCTGCTCAAATGAAACTTCTATTTTACGTATCTCGGATTCCAAGTTTTCTATTCCTTTGACCGTTTTAGTGATATCGACCTTTATCTCTTCGCCTTCCCAAGTCTTTATTTCCACATTTCCATTCGCACTTTGAACATTTATTCCTTTTATCGTCTTGGAATCGAAAACATTGGATGAGGTCTCACTGTATTGAGAGATCGAACAGCTCGTCAATGAAAGCAAACCAAACATTGACAGGATTAAAAGAAAAAACAATTTCTTCATAGGTCATCACTTCCACAGATAATCCATTTATTGAATTTCCATGTTTATTATAACACCCCACGTATGTTATCATTTCTTATGGGGGTGATAACGTTGAAAGTTTTGGTAATAGGTGGTGGAGGAAGAGAATCGGCAATAACATACAAACTTCATTTATCGAAAAACGTTTCTGAAATTTACACGGATTCTGAAAATCCTTATATAAGAAGAAAGGCAGAAAAAATAGATTACGAAGATCTTGATGACCTCGTAATGAAAGCTCATGAAATAGGGGTTGATATCACCGTAGTTGGACCAGAGAATCCTTTGGCTGAAGGTATAGTAGATAAATTCAGAGAGAAAAAATTGAGAATATTCGGCGCAGATAAGAACAGCGCCAAATTGGAATCGAGCAAGATTTTTGCGCGAGAATTTATAGCAAGAAATGAATTACCAAATCACAAATTTGAAATTGCGGATACCCTCGAACAAGCGAGGAAAAAAATAGAAAAATTTGAGCTTCCTGTGGTAATAAAATACGGTGGTCTTGCCTTTGGTAAAGGCGTATATGTATGTTTCGATCGAAAAGACATTGAGAAGGCATTCAAGGATATATTCGAAACGAAGAAATTCGGAGAATCCACCGAAGGAGTTGTAATCGAAGAGTATCTTGAAGGTTTTGAGGTTTCTTTAATGCATTTTTATGATGGAAATGTGCTGGCACAGATGCCTTTATCACATGATTACAAAAAAGCCCTTGATGGTGATAAAGGGCCTAATACAGGAGGAATGGGAGCATTTTCACCTGTGAGGTTGTCAAACAGTGATATAGAAGATTTAAAATCATTATCCAAAAAACTTGGAAAGGCATTGAATAGAGAAACTTTGAATTACGCTGGTGTGTTGTATGCTGGTCTCATGCTCACCAAATCCGGTCCAAAAATACTCGAATTCAATGTGAGATTCGGTGATCCCGAGACAGAATGTATTCTATTGAAGCTAAAAACAGATTTTTATGAGATTTTGGAAAACTGCATTAGAGGGAGGATGGATCCAACCAGTATTGTTTGGGATGATCGACCTTCCATGTGTCTCGTTATCGCAAGCAAGGGATATCCCAAAAAGTATGAAAAAGGTATCGAACTTGAAAATTTGAGAGAATTGGAAGAAAAGTATAGCGATCTGAATATATTCTATTCCGGAATAATGGAAACAGATAGCACCTTCGTAAATACGGGAGGAAGGGTTTTAGCGGTGAGTGGGATCAGAGAAAACAAAGAGGAACTGATACAGAGAATATACTCATTTGCGGAAGAACTTAAATTTAGGATCAAATATTACAGAAAAGATATTGGAAAAACTGAGAAATTCTAATTTCTCAATGAAAACGTTAGTCCTTTAGATGTTAAATCCGCAACGAGCATATCCCGGTCGTAGAAATATTTTACGATGGCTGAAACATAGGATCTTGCAAGAAAATACATACCTTCATTTCCTGTGAAGTTTATCTTTGTTAAGAACTCTCCCGTTATTTCGTCGATATTTAAGGGAGTTTTGAATATGTTGTAAAAAAAATCGAGCTGTCTTTTCACAAATTCTATGTTTTCCTCAAGTGTTTTCAGAAATTCCTCCCTATTCATCATCTTTCCATGCGAAGGAACGAAAAAACTACCTCTTAGATTTTTCGCTTTTTCAAGTGAGTTCAAGTGTTTATCAACATCCATAATGTAAATGTACTTGTGTTTTTCGATAATATCTTTTCCAAAAACAAGATCTCCCAAGAAAACAACCTCATCTGGCGTTATAAAGACCGTATGTCCCGGAGAGTGCCCGGGAAGTTTCAGCATTTCAAGAGGAAATGCCAACTCCTCCAAGGAATTCATAATGACACCCTTTGCCATGAAAAATGAGCCCCTCAAGAACTTTGGGGCAGGTGCTCCAAAAAGGTATATTCCTTCAAACTCAGGATAAATTCCTAAGCTAAGCTCTTCAATTGGAGCAAAAAAATTAGCGTTTAGACGATTTTTCAATTTTGCATTTCCTTTTATATGATCCACATGACAATGTGTGTGCACAACAACAAATTCATAATCTGGAAAATTCTCAAAAAGATATTTTCCCACCTTAGCGGCTAAAGACTCGTTAGAACCTGTATCGATCAAATAAACA
>DQYP01000144.1 GCA_011043375.1 Thermotogaceae bacterium
CTACGCTGAGTCAAAAGGGTGGAAAACCGAAATAATGAGTCAGCACCCTACGGGTATAGGCGGCTTTAAGGAGATAATTCTCTTGATAGAGGGCAAGAATGTCTACAGTCGGCTAAAGTATGAGAGTGGGGTTCATAGGGTACAAAGAGTTCCTGTAACGGAGTCTGGAGGAAGAATACATACATCTACGGCTACAGTAGCGGTTCTACCTGAAGCCGATGAAATCGATATAAATATAGATTCTTCTGAATTGAAGATTGATACCTTTAGGGCATCTGGACATGGGGGACAACATGTTAATAAAACAGAATCTGCTGTTAGAATAACCCATATACCAACTGGAATAGTTGTAACGTGCCAGAACGAAAGATCCCAATTTCAAAATAAACAAAAAGCCTTAATGGTCTTACGTTCCAAATTACTCAATTTGATGACTTTGAAAGAAAATCAGAAGAGAGCAAAGCAAAGAAGAATTCAAATTGGAATGGGAGAAAGGAGTGAAAAAATAAGAACTTATAATTTTCCGCAAAATAGGGTTACGGATCACAGAATAAATCTAACCTTGCACAATCTTCAGAGTGTTTTGGATGGTGAACTGGATCCCATAATAGAGAAATTAATAGAAGTAGAGTTAGAGGATAAATTGGGAGAGATGGAATTTGAATCTTGAAAAACTTTTATTCAATGACAAAGATGTCGATTTGAGCTTAGTTCCTGGGGATCTTTTGGCTTTTATTGGTGATTCTTTTCATTCGTTGTATATAAAAACCAAAATAGTAGTTTCTGGGGAGTTAAAAGTGGGAGTTGTACATGAAAGATCAAAGGGAAGAATATTCTTTAAAGCTCAAGCGGCTGCTCTTGAGAAAATATTGGATATCTTGGATGAATCTGAAAGAGCTTTGGTCAAAAGGGTGATCAACAGCAAAGGTGCCAAAAGATATGGCAATAACCCTAACTATAGAAAAAGTACGGCTTTTGAAGCCTTGATAGGTTATCTTTATCTCTCCAAAAAATTCGACAGGATAAAGCAGTTGTTTGACGAGGTGGAAAAATGTTCTTCTATGGAGTAAATACGTTGAAAGAAGCCATAAAGTCGAATCAAAAAATCAAAAAGGTTTATATATATGAAAAAATCAAAAAATTTGAAGAGATAATGGAGATCTTAACAAAGAACAACATACGTTTTCAGAAAGTTCCTATGAAAGTTTTGCAGAAGCTTTCTGGAGAATATAAAAATCAAGGAATCGTGTTTGAAATCAATGAATTTAAGTATCACGATTTAGAAGAAATATTGAGTGACAATCAAAGAAAAAACTTGTTTTTAGTATTGCTCGACCAGGTACAGGATCCTCACAACTTAGGTGCAATAGTGAGAACGGCAGCATGTGCTGGAGCAGATGGGATTGTTATTACGAAAGATAGGAGTACTAAAGTGACCCCGGCAGTTGCAAAGGTTTCAGCTGGAATGGTGTTTAATATTCCAATAGTGTTGGTCACGAATCTTGTGAATGCTATAAAAACACTAAAGAATCATGGAGTTTGGGTATATGGCGCTGACATGAAGGGAAAAAATCTGTGGCATGTTGATTTTACAATACCCATCGCTTTGGTGATGGGAAACGAAGGTAGTGGTTTGAGAAGATTGGTGAAGGAAAATTGTGACGAACTTGTAGCTATACCGATGAAAAGCAATGTCGATTCTTTGAATGTTTCAGTCAGCATGGGTATTTTAGCATTTGAGGTCTTAAGACAAAGGAAATATTCGACTTAACGTTTTTCCTTAAAATATTCGCAAAATTCAGAGACTGGGCACTTTTGGCAAAAAGGATTGATCGGCTTACAAATTTTTCTGCCAAATTCCACCATCGAGCCGTTTATTGGCCCCCATAAATCTTTTGGCAAGATTTTTGTTAATTCCTTCTCGGTTGCCTCTGGTGTGGTGGTCTTTATCCATCCCAACCTATTGGATATCCTATGAACGTGTGTATCGACTGCTAAGGCTGGAATACCAAATCCAACAAAAAGAACTATGTTTGCAGTCTTCCTTCCAACGCCTGGTAATTTCAGTAGATCACTTAAATTACTAGGAACTCTTCCGTCATATTCTTTGACTAAAATCTTTGAGATTTTGATGATTCTTTGCGCTTTTTGTCTGTACATTCCTGCCGCTCTTATTAAATGATAGATATCGTGTGGATCAGCCTTTGAAAGTTCCCAAGGGCTTTTGAACTTTGAAAAGAGCTCTTTAGTTGATACCTCGGTATTTTCATCGCGAGTCCTTTGACTGAGTACCGTGGATATCAAGACTTTAAATGGATCAGTATCTGAATGCCTTCGTGGGAAAAGTTCTATTATTTTTCTCGCAGTTTTAATTACGAGATCTTTGCTTATCATCATATCAACCTTTTCTTAACGTTCTCCTGATCTCGTGCAAACAGTAACGCATCTTCTTTGGTAATCATTCCTTGATTGAAAGCCCGAACCAATGCATCATCAAAGGTAACCATTCCGAATCTTCCACCAGCTTCCATCATCGATTCTACTTGGTGGAGTTTATTCTCTCTGATCAAATTCTTAATAGCCGGTGTACCTATCAGTATCTCGACAATTGGAATGAATCCTCTACCGTTTCTTTTGGTTAAAAGTCTCTGATATATTATTCCTATTAGTGTATTTGCAATTTGAAGCGCTATTTGTTTCTGTTGAACTGGGGGGAAGACTCCTATTATTCTTTCCGGTGCAGTTGCAGCAGAATTTGTATGTATCGTCGCAAAAACTAAATGCCCTGTTTCAGCAGCCGTGAGAGCTAATTCCATCGTTTCAGGATCTCTCATTTCACCCACAAGTATTACATCTGGATCTTGTCTTAAAGAGTATTTTAGACCATCGGCAAAAGATTCTGTATCCATCCCAAGTTCTCGCTGATGAACAAGTGCCATTTTGTTTTCAAATAAATATTCTATAGGATCTTCTATAGTGATTATATGAACAGGTCTTCGTGAATTTATGTAATCTATCATTGCAGCAAGTGTGGTAGATTTACCACTTCCTGTTGGTCCTGCCACAAGGACTAATCCTCTATCTCTATCACAAAAATCCTTTAAGATTGAAGGTAACCCCAACTCATCAAAACTCCTGATGTTTTTTGTTATTATTCTCAATGCAGCTGCGATATTCTTTCGCTCGTAGTAAACATTTGCTCTAACTCTTATTAAATCTTCTATTCCAAATGAAAAATCCAATTCCTTTTTATCTTTGAGATTCAATCCCAAATCTTTTAAAAGTAGTTGAATACTTTGTGTTAGCTCTTCATTGGAAAGTGACGGAATTTCGGAGTGCTTTCTCAATTTTCCATAAATTCTAAAAATAGGTGGAGTACCAACGGAAAGATGCACATCAGATGCTTCCATCCGATAGGCTTCCAATATCAATTTTCTTATATCTATTACCACTTTCATCACCTCTTTTTAATATTTGTGTATAAATATTGAAACCCAAATTATGGAATAATAGATACAGGAGTATATATAGTATATAATATATCAGGGAATTTTTTTAAACTTTTCGAAGGGAGGAATTCTAATGCCATTTGTTAATACCAAGGAAATATTGGATGATGCAAATCGAAAAGGTTACGCTGTTGCCGCTTTTAATATCAATGATTTGGAATTCTTCATGGCAATTTTTGAAGCGGGATTGGAGGAAAGGTCGCCGATAATCATCGAGACCAGTGAAGGAGCTCTGAAATATGCAGGTTCAGGTAATCCCCTAAGAGGGGCAAGATTTTTTCATGATTTAGTTAAGAATTACGCTGAGTCAACTGATATTCCAATATCTTTACATCTCGATCACGGCAAAAATTTTGAGTATATCATGGCAGCAATCAAAGCTGGTTATACTTCCGTGATGATAGACGCCTCGCATTTTCCGTTTGAGCAAAACGTTGAAGAAACCAAAAAAATAGTTGAGATAGCTCATGCGGTTGGGGTATCCGTTGAAGCAGAGCTTGGAAGATTAATGGGAATTGAGGACAATGTATCGGTTTCCGAGAGAGATGCTGTGCTCGTGAATCCAGATGAAGCCGAAGAGTTTGTGAGTAAAACAGGTGTTGATTTCTTGGCGCCCGCCATTGGAACGAGCCATGGGGCCTTCAAATTCAAGGGAGAAGCCAAACTTGATTTTGAGAGATTAAAGAAAGTTAAAGAAAAAACCGGTATACCTCTTGTCCTTCATGGAGCATCGAGCGTTCCTCAGAAATTGGTAGAGCTTGCCAATGAGTATGGTGCGGAAATTACTGGAACTAAAGGTGTTCCATTCGATGTTTTAAAAGAAGCGGTGAAATATGGTATAAACAAAGTTAACACAGATACTGATTTGCGAATAGCATTCATGGCATACCTCAGAAAAACCCTCAGTGAGAAGGAATCAGA
>DQYP01000014.1 GCA_011043375.1 Thermotogaceae bacterium
CTTTAAATAGGGAACATCCCCCACACAATACTTGATTCTGTTAACTAAGAGTACAAAAAACTATTGCTTGTTAGGATAAGATTCCTCGTCACTATCGTTCCTCGGAATGACAAAATTAAGAGAAATATTCTCGGAAGGACAAAAACAAGAAAAATATCACCGGAACGCCAAAAACAAGAAAAGCATTATTGGAATGACAAAAACAAAAAATGTCATCCGAAGTGCATGCGATGTACCGTGTCATTTCGAACATTTCCTTTATTTGCCATCCCGAACGAATGTGATGTATTGTGTCATCCCGAACGAACGTGAGGGATCTTATTTCCGCTTACTATTACTCCTTAGCCTTTTCAAAGACTTCAATAATATTCATCAGCTATTTCTGATTTATCGTATATCATCATCACTACTAAATTACACTATCAGCGATGCGTTTGCAACTTATTTGTTTTCCTCTTCTTTATAAAACGCGCTACTGAATTTATATCACCTATCAATTCAGCCATTTTTAAGAATGCTTCCGCAGTGGCCCAGGCATCGTCTAAAGCCCTATGCCGTCTTCCAATTTGAATATGAAGTCTATCAAGTATTTCATCCAAGCTGTATTTTCTACCATTTCTTTTTCTTCCAAACAGATATTCAGCCATATCCATTGTATCAACATATGGATTGCGCAACGGTGGCAATTTTGCCAACCAAAGTTCGTGATTGAGTATTTTCAAATCGAATCTCGCATTTTGCATGACGAGTACGACATTGTTACAAACTTCCAGAAAACGTTTCAACACACCCCCCGGTCTGGGTTTACCAAATATCATATCATTTCTTATGCCATGAATTTTACTAACGTTCCTTGGGATTATAACACCAGGGTTCACAAGTTCATGAAATATATCTTTGTCGCAGATGTATCCATCTGATATTTTTATCGCTGCAATTTCAATTAATCGAGCACCTTTTTCCGGAAACAATCCTGTTGTTTCAGTATCAACGACTAAGAAAACCTGACTTTCATATCCCAATTTGTTCACCACCAAAGAGATACAGATTCGACGACTCATTTTCGATGAAACTCAAGATCTTGGATATTTTCTCAACAAACTCTTGGAAAAAATTCAATAGCTCATTCGATAATTTTGGATAATTCAAGATAGGTATTGAAAATATCGTTAAAATCTTATTGTCAATACTCACATTCTCAGGGAGATAACCTTTTGTCAACGTTCCTCCACTTCTTTTGCTTACCTCATCCCTAAGATATCGCGCAATTTCAAAGATCAAATTGTCATTGAAGTTCAGAAAAGCTTCCGGAAATGCTAAAAATACGAGAATTCGGTCGTTATAAGGTTGTACGAAAAAACTGATTTTACCATTCTGACAACTTTTCCAACGTGCCCAATCTTTTAAAATGATCTCGATGTCCCTTTCCTTAGAATTCAGCATCAAGGAAAGATTATTCTCATTTTCTATGTTTTCTTTCAACACTTCCCTTTTGAAAAGTTTTAAATCTCCGAACAGTTCCAAAGCAGTAGAAAATTTATATTTTGCTAATACTGCTCCCTTCATAATCATATTCTTGGATTCATAATCTTTATTACAAACTTTTATTAAAACCTTGTGTAAAACATTGAATATTTCTTCGTTATTGAGAGGCATTATATTTTCACCTAAAGATAATGGGGCCTGGGAACTCAATATAAGCAATGCTTTAGAATCATCAGTTAAATAGAAGTTCACAAATGGTGTCTCTCTTTTTCTGGAACCCAGTGAGAATACAAAGCAGTATCTTCCACCAGATTTTATTTTCTCTTCGTACTTCAAGAGGATTTCTTCACGAAGTTTCAAAGCAGTTTCAACCACTTCATGATAAGCGTTTTTATAGATCTCAAGGTGCTTTTTAAGTCCCACAAAGACCTCAGTTTCTGATAACCACAACAGCTCCTGATCCATAGTTCTCTATAGCCTCTTTTCTAAACTCTGGATTGTGTTTTTTTGATAAAACGAAAAGAACTCTCCTTTTTACATATGGAAGTTCAACATAACCGTCAGTAAAGATTATGGAACCTTCTACCCTCAACTCTTTCTCGGCATAATCTATTCCAGGTTGAAGATCCGTTAATCCTCTACCAAATATGGGAAGATTTTTCCACATACCTGGTTTGTATTTAAAGATGCTTTGAATGGATTCATCTACCTCTAAAAGCCATATTGAAGTATCAATGGTTCTTGATATCTTGTCTATCTCACTAAAAAAATCGTTGAATTCTTCTTGAATCACACTTCCGCTGGTATCGACTATCAATGCCAACTTTGCAAGGTATTCTCTACGCCAACCAGGTTCATCTTCGTATCTTCTATTGGGTTTCAGCATGCTTCTATACCTTTCACCTAAAATTGAGCTACCCGTGAATCGCCTGATTGCAGTTTTCCAATTTATCGAAGTTTGAAGAACTATGTCGGTTACAATATCCATTATCTTTTCCGGGAGTTTTCCTTGTGATTTTTTTAAGGCGTCTTTGAGAATCTTACGAGTTAGATTTTCTATCATTTCAGAGGTCATTCCAAATTCTCCAAAATGCATATGGGAATCAAGTTCTTCTTTCATTTGAATGAACTCTTCAGATTTTTCCCATCCATTTTCCTTTATGTAATCTTTTATATAATCATAGTAGAACTCTGCTGTCTGATTGTAAAGGCCTGTTGGAGGACCAACAAACCAAAACTCGCTGTCCGGGCTTGCAAGACCCGATAATATCATTTCGAGAGGTATCGAATATCTGTCTAACTCTGGAATGAATTGATTTATAGCTGCATCCATTGCTAAATCCCACATTTTCTGATCTTCGGTATCTTTTGCTTTTATCAAGATGTGAAGGTTTATTATGTGCATCAATTGGTGTAAAACCAGAGCCTTCACCTTTTTAAAATTCAGTGTCGGAAGTTTAAAGGGGTTGAACAACAGATCAAAAAAACCTCTCTCAGATACTCTCAAACCAACGGTCCCTATTTTATAGTCAGGCACAGGTGTTACATACAACAATAGATACGAATAAAACGGCGATTCCTTTCCAAGACTTATGAAGACTCGCTCAAGTATGTCAGTTGATAATTTTAAGTTTGTTTCAGCCAACCTTCAATCCTCCCTGAAGATAAATCTATTATCTTGGGGTGCATTGCAAGTTGTTCAAGGACTTCCTCGGCGAATTTTCCCCTATTATTATCATCTATCAGTGATTTCAAATTGCGTATAATGGAAAAGAAAATATCCTTCGGTAATAGATCAACAAGTTGCACGAGCGCACCTGCAAGGTTTCCAGGATCCACTTCCCCATTCTCGAGATTCTCTATGTAATTATTCAATCTCAAAACGAACGCATTCAATGAAGGTCTATCCAGATTCAAAAGTTTTTGCTTTATTTCCGGCCCCATCTTGAATAAGACATCCTCGATTGAAGGGATGTTCAAATAACCTTCCATAGCGTCCATGAAAACTCTCGCCGCTTCTGAACCAACTATTGATGCTGCTAAGTAATAACCGTACTTTTCCACTTCCTCTTTTGAGAGGATCTTTAAAACATTCGATAATTTGAACCAACTCCTTGGAGATGGTCTGGGTTCGAATCTCGTTGATATCCTTTTATCCCTACTTAAAAACTCTGGAAAACTTTCTATAAAGTCTATGACCCTTTTGTCCAAAGCATTTTCATTTGCCCATTTTATCCAATCGTTGGTGTTTGGGGTAATTTCCAAATGGAAAAATCTCGAAAGAAAAGCTGGATCAGTTATGAGTTCAGCCTGATCATATTCATCATCGGGTGGATTTGCAGATCCAAGTATCCAAACACCATCGGGAAGAATATGATTATGAATTCTCCTATCGATCAAAAGTTGCATTATAGCATTCCGTATGGATTTGTGGGCTCTGTTGATTTCATCTATGAACAACAGTGTGTATTCATCCTCGGGCCACCAGTCTGGTTTTAAAAAAGTAGTCTTTTTTTGCTCCATATCTCTGACAGGCAGCCCTATCAGATCTCCTGGTTCCATTTGGGAAATTATGAGTATTATCAATTCTCTTTTCGTTTCGGTGGCTATTTGTTTTGCTATATCTGTTTTCCCAACTCCAAAATGGCCCCAAAGTAGTGGAATTTCACCCGCTTTCATTATTTTCTTGCAAAGGAACTTCACGTCATCTATCCTCACATCTATCACCTCTAAAATTTTTGAAAATTTTTTTGAACCACATGGATTTTTTTACGTCAAATATACTGAATCCAGAAAAGGTTAATTATCTTTGAAAAGTGAATATAAGATAAAAATACATGAATTTTAACAAAATGTTTCTATTATAATTAAAATAACTTAACCCCTTTGATATAAAATCAAAAATGTAATCAAGGAACCCCCCTATCC
>DQYP01000038.1 GCA_011043375.1 Thermotogaceae bacterium
GGCTATTCCTCCTGCGTTAATTATTAATTCAATTGCTTCTCCTGGGGAAAGTCGTTTTTTATCCAAATAGAATTTGGCGCCTTTCTTCAAATATTTATCAAAGGCTTCTTGAATCGAATTAACGTATCCTTTATTCAATAACAACCGTGCAAAATGCGGCCTTCCTATAACTTCACCTCCTGAGATTTCTAAAAGCTCGTTCATAGTTATGTTGAAACCAAAGGCGTTCATTTTTTCTATCATAAGCTTATTCCTATTTAACCTGTATTCTTGTAATTCTTTCAGCGTTTTGCTCAATTTGTTGTCATCTAAATTGAAGCCATATCCCAGTATGTGGAGCGTTTTAGGGAATTCTGCGCTTATTTCGACGCCGGGAAGGAATTCGAAAATCGAGTTTCGAGATTCGAGACTTGAAAGTTGAGAGTTAAGATCCGAGGTTCGAGATTCAAGATTCGATGGACAAGATTCGGTGAACGAGATCCGGTAGTCGAGACCTGGAAGCTGGGATTTGAGAGTCAGGAGGCCGTCTATTGTGTCATGGTCGGTGATTGAAAGAACCTCGAGTCCTTTCTCATTTGCCTTCTGGTAGAGTTCTTGGGGGGTGTAGGTACCATCTGAAGCTGTTGTGTGTGTATGCAAATCGATGAGCATTGGATCACTCCAAATATCCTAGATTTCGTAATCTTTTTCTTATCGCCTTGATTTCTTTCTCTGTAAGTTCCGAAATTTCATCGTTCCTTTTAACAAAGTCATCAGAGGATACCAGGTCCCTAAGAACGTAAACAACGAACTCAGTTACACTGCTATATCCAGTGCCTTCGATGATCTTCTGCAGTTTTTCGTAGAGCGTTCTAGGTATCTTTAAGGTCACTTTGTCATCCATAATTATCACCTCTATCAAGACTACAATTAGAGTCTTACGAATTTTACCATAGTTTACACGGTTAGTCAAAGTGAGCTAAATTCGAGGTATTCATACTATCATTTGGTGTGAAAATGGTTTCATCTACACTCTTACTTGAGCGTAGCATATCGTTGCAAAGCATTTTATTCAAAATTTCATATTTGTTTTTGAATCAACCAAGGAGTATTTGGTGGAATAAATTACGTATTTTTTCTTGTGTCTATTGTTTTCCGCAGTAATTTTGCTTTTTTACGAAATCAGAAAGCACAAACGAAGTAAATACAAGAATTTGAAGAGAAATCCGGTGGAAAAGCCAAAATTCAAAGCCACGCAAGGGCCATTGTTCTAACACTTAAAAATACTACAACACTGCCAGTTATTAGCATCAGTAATTTAGGAGGTAACTTCTTACATAAAAATGCCGCAAATGGAGCTGCTACAACCCCACCGACTATTAACCCCAAAACAATTGGCCATCTCACAATGCCAAGTAGAGTAATAAAAGTAATAGCTTCAGCCAAAGTAACAAAAAACTCTGAAGCATTAACAGATCCTATTGTAAATCTGGGATGATTTCCATTAGCTACCAAAGTGGATGTCACAATAGGCCCCCATCCACCTCCTCCAATCGCATCAAAAAAGCCACCAATTATGGCTAAAAGTCCCAAGCCTTTTTTGACCTCTCTGTATTGCTTTTTGCTTATCAGCTTTCCAAGTATCATCACACCCATTATTGCAAGATAAATTGCTATAAAGGGTTTTATAATCGATCCAGGTATCTGAGTAAGAATATAAGAACCAAGTATCCCACCAATGACCCCCGGAAGTATGAGTTTTGAAAAAAGCTTCTTATCTATATTGCCAAACTTGAAGTGAGAAAGGCCGGAAACCCCAGTAGTAAAAATTTCTGCAATATGTACACTGGAACTAGAAATTACTGGTGGTATCCCGAGACTTAAAAGAAAGGTATTCGAACTAACTCCATAAGCCATCCCTAGTGCACCATCTATTAGCTGAGCAAGAAAACCTACAACTATAAACATACCAACTTGTTCCCACATTCCCATCACCCCTCATATTACACTCTAATTAGAGTATTGCGGTATTATAATACTCTAATCGGAGTGTTGATTTCAAGTTATTCTTACAAATGACATGAAAATATGAATAAATGGGAATAATTGGGGACAGACACTTTTAAAATGTACATACGTTATTATTTATGTTTTTTTAGAAGTGTTTTTGGCAAGATAAAAATCCAGCGGTAGGAAAAAGAAAAAGATCATTGCCAACATGCGGGGTAAAAAAATTAAGCCTTAACGCTCAAATGTTCCAATCGGTAACTCAAAGCTGTTTTAAGAAAATCCAGGAAAACCTGACTAAAGCAAAACCAACTTCTCAGATTATAAAAGGAAACTAAAGGACGAATTTGTAGATTCTTTTTGCACTCATGATAATTGGCTGTATGAAGTTGTGATAGTGTACACAGGGAAATGCTTCAGTTCTTCTCTTGAGCTGTACTACAACGAATACCTTTTTGGCAAGATCAAGAGATGACGCCTTGGGTTTAGCCAAGAGCTGCTCAGCACCGGGGCGAATCCCTTTGGGTTGGGATTGTTGTGACTCGTGCTGAGTTGTCCCGAACTACTCACGGTGTATAAGAGCAGAGATTCGAGATCCAAGAAAGCGAGAGTATGAGAACTGAGTTACACGTGATTCGAGTGAGTATTTTTAGAACCTGTCACGCCATTTGTAATATTGAGCTTGTGAAATTCCGTGTTCTCTGCAGATTTGAGAAACGCTCTTTTCTCAACGAAGTCCTTCCAGAATTATTGCCATTTTTCCTTCTGACGAGAGTTTCTTTGTCATTTACTGCATCCCTTTACCTTTATTCTAACTCTCTACTTTTCACCTGTCCAAATCTTCAGGGGAACTGTGATTCTACATCCTAAAATAAATGGTCGAAATGCATCCTTTAAACAAACAGAGAAAACAGAAATTGGCACGATTTTTGGACACCCAAAAAACAATATTTAAAAAGAGGGGGATCATTTTATGGGGAGCGTAGTTATTGTGGGTGATTTGCATATTGGTGATGGTTCAAATGCGGATGGCTTTTTCACGTCCGATAATTATTTAGAGTTTGTTCGTTTCGTGAAATGGGTTGAACAAAACGACAGCGTAGACAAACTAGTTATAGCTGGAGATCTTTTTGAACTTTGGCAGTGTAAAATCGAAAAAGCCCTTCAAATGTACATAGACGTATGGAAAGCATTTATAAGGCTTGCTAAGTCAAACAAAGAAGTCATTTATGTTCCGGGGAGAATCATGACTCTTTACCCTTTGCTAAACTTGCATATAAAGCTACACCGTTTCCAATTGGCTCAATAAAATTAACTGATCAGACAGAACTTGATGAAAAAAAAAGAGGCTCATTTTTCCATACTACACAGAGTATAATTTATGGATTGAACACGGTCATCGATTCGACAAATATAATCACGTATAATCACGCAAGTTCCGAATTAGCAGGAGGTTCAAAAGGATTACTCGGAAAATTTATTGCTAAAATGATTGGCATTGCCGAGAGGTCTATTTCTAAGGACATTGACGAAAAAATGTGGGATATTTATGAATCTATTACTGAAGTATATAAATCTCTCAAGGAAAAGCTCACTAATCCATTTTATCGAGTCGCTGATACTCTTCAATCCTATATTGCACCATCTAGCAATAAATATAAGAGCAATCTTGAAGAATATGTAGAAGGTGCGTACGAGTTAGGAGAAAATTTTTTTGAAAAATTCCAAGGATACTTCTAAGGTGTTTATAGTGCTTGGCCATACACATAAACCCCTTTTGAAGAAAATCGATGATCATATAATTTATGCCAATGCAGGCTCTTGGGTAAAAAGAACAGCTACATTTTGTCTGTTTGATCCATCAACGAACTCTATTAGCTTGTACAAATGGAATGATGGCAAAGCAATAAAGATCGATCAGTTATCGTAAAACTATATATGCTTCTTACTCGAAAAATCTATATAAGAATGAGCTAGAATAAATAAGGGTAAAGTCGAAAAATGGTGTCTTTGGGATTGAAACGTTGATTCCAGAAAATTCCCATAGGCAACTTAATTTGGTAATAACCACTCAAAAACCGAAGTTTATAGCAAATGTTGGGACAATTTCTTACAATTCTTATAAACCAAAAATTTACTGATTTTATACTGCTAGGGGAAGGTACCAATTTATGGAAAAGAAGACGGTTTTCACCCCCGACGAAGTCTTATGGATAGCAAATTTTTCGAGAAAATATGGTGTACGTGATATTTTGATAAAAATGATTTTATTAGTTGAAGATAAAAGATTTTTAAAACACAGAGGAATCGATTTCATAGCTATCATAAGAGCTACCATCATAAACATTAAGTATTTAGGCATAAAACAAGGAGCTAGCACTATTTCTCAGCAGTTATCTGCCTTAGAAAATAAGA
>DQYP01000078.1 GCA_011043375.1 Thermotogaceae bacterium
CTCTTATACCTTTTATTTTATTAGCGGTTATTGACATACCGAGCCCAGTACCACATATCAATATACCAAAATCCACACTTTCATTTATAACATCTTGGCAAGTTTTTACTGCATAATCAGGATAATCAACGGATTCAGCACTGAAGGTTCCTCTATCGATGATTTCATAATCACTTTCAATCAAATACTCTTTCAATTCTTCTTTTAGATGATATCCTGCATGATCAGAAGCCATTGATATTCTCTTGTTAGCCATATTCTATTCCTCCTTCTTTATCGCATCTTCGAACGTATTGTATATGTTCAAAATTTTATCAAGAGATGTCAAGGAGAACAATTCTTCAAGTTGCTTGTTGAGTCCAAATAATTTGAGCCTTCGTCCATTCAATTTACATTGTTTATGAAGTCCTATCAAGACACCCAACCCAGAGCTGTCAATGTAAGAAACATTAGTCAAATCTATTACAAGATCCTTTGAGACTACATCGGATACTTTTTCAAGAATCTTGTTTTTTATTTCACCGGAATTCAGCACATCGAAATCTCCGAATATTTTCACTAAATAGTAGTTGTCTAAATCTTCGAACTCGAACAAAACGATCACCCCTATCAAAATTCATTCAATTTCAGCCTGAGATTTGCAACAGCTTCTAATATCTCTTCTGGTGATATGAGTTCTCCATCCACTCTATTTAAAGGTTCCAGTTTAAGTCCTGGATGACGTAAGAGTGCCACTTCCTTTATTATTTGACCCAGATTCATTTCCGCTACTATCACAGCATCGACATTTTTCATTAGTTTTCTTAGTCTGTTACTTGGAAAAGGCCAAATAGTTATGGGTTTAAATAGACCAACCTTTATTCCATCACTTCTCGCTATTTTTAACGCCCTCAGAGCACTCCTTGCAACGGAACCATAGGCCACTATGAGGATTTCCATATCATCCACGAAATATTCTTCGTAAATGGAGATCTCATCTGTGTGAAGCTTTATTTTATTTTCCAACCTTTTCAAAAGTTTTGAAGCCGTGTTGGAAGTCCCTACAGGAAATCCGGTTTCATCGTGTATCAAACCGGAAACATGAAACTTACTTCTTCCCATGGCCCTAAGTGGATTTGGAATTTCCATTTCAGACTCAAATGGGTGGTAGATCTCTTCATCGGATATATCATCACTCATTCTTGGTATTATTTCTAACTCATCGTCCGATGGTAGGTAGAAGCTCTCTCTCATGTGTCCAAGAAGTTCGTCCATTAAGAATATCACAGGGGTTCTAAATTTCTCAGAAAGATTAAAAGCGGTTATTATATGCTTGTAAACTTCTTCTACCGTTGAGGGGTATAAAACTATTATTGGATGATCACCATGTGTTCCCCAACGAGCTTGCATTACATCTCCTTGTGATGGCTTAGTTGGAAGACCCGTGCTCGGGCCCACACGTTGAACATCCACGAATACGCATGGTATTTCAGTCATAGAAGCGAATCCAATAACTTCTTGCATTAAAGAAAAGCCTGGGCCGCTGGTAGCTGTCATGGATTTCACTCCTGCTACGGAGGCTCCAACTATAGCGGCAGCACTCGCAATTTCGTCCTCCATTTGTATAAAAGCACCATCGTATTTTGGAAGTTCTCGAGCCATGGTTTCAGCTATCTCCGAGGCGGGAGTTATTGGATAGGCTGCAAAAAACCTACATCCAGCTTTTATAGCCCCTAAAGCGCAAGCTTCATCACCTTGCATAAAAACAAACTTTTTATCAGCCAAGACTTTCCGTCCTTTCTTTTTCAATTATATCTATGGCAAAATCCGGACAATGATTTTCACATTGGCGGCAACCTATACATTTGCTATCTTCGGTGATCGGGACTCCAAATTCATCCGTAGTTATAGCATTGACAGGGCATATCCAAGAACAAATTCCACATCTTTTACAGAATTCGAGGTTCACCTTGATATAGAAATCTCTTTTCATCGTCGCTCCACCACCATTATTTTATCATAGATAAAAACACACCAGCCACTATGGCTGATCCAATAACTCCAGCGACATTCGGACCCATCGCATGCATCAGTATAAAATTTCCAGAATCTTCTTCTTGGGCCACTTTTTGAGCAACTCTTGCAGAATCTGGAACAGCGGATACTCCTGAAGCTCCTATTAAAGGATTTATTTTCTTCTTCAAGAAGAGATTAAAAAACTTTGCGAGTAAAATCCCAGATGCGGTGGCCGATGCAAAGGCTATGATTCCTAAAAGTATCACCTTTAAACCGGCGGGAGTTAAGAAAACATCCGCTCTGGCAGTAGAACCCACAGAGAGGCTCAACAGAATAGTCACACTGTCTAAAATATATCTTGAGGATGCCTCCACCAATCTCTTAGCTACTCCACATTCTCTCAGAAAATTACCGAACATCAGCATACCAACTAACGGAAGAGCCTTCGGAATGAAAAATCCTATGATCAAAATCACTATCAATGAAAAAAACAACTTCTCTGTTTTTGAAACCTCACGGGGTTTTGACATTCTTATTTTTCTTTCATTTTTCGTTGTCAATAGTTTCATTATGGGAGGCTGAATTACAGGAATAAGTGAAATGTAAGAATAGGCAGCAACCGCTATTATTCCCAAGAGTTGTGGTGCGAATTTTGTGGCAACGTATATCGAGGTTGGGCCATCCGCTCCACCTATTATTCCTATGGAGGCAGCTGCTTTGAGATCGAATCCCAAGTAATGTGATGTCAGAAAAGCTATGAGTATACCTACCTGTGCGCCTCCACCCAGGAAAATCGTTAAAGGATTCGATATGAGAAAGGAGAAATCAGTCAATGCACCTATTCCCAAAAAAATCAATGGTGGATAAATTCCTATAAATAATCCTCTTTGTATATACCACAATAAACCACCAGGCTGATTTGCAGTCGGTTCGCTGAATAATCCAGTGTATTCGGGTGGAATATTTGCAAGTATCATCCCAAAAGCTATTGGTATCAAGAGCAACGGTTCAGCATGCTTGGCGATGGCATAATACAACAGAACTATTGCGATAATTATCATCACAATATTACCAAGGGTCAAACCATTGAAAGCCATCGAACCTATAAAGTCTCCTAAAGATTCCATCAATGCCAACACTCTCCAAAATTTTTTATTATTTGGATAAATAAAAGGGCGCATATGCGCCCTTTGATCATGGTATCTCGATTATCCATGTTTTATGGCTGCTTGCGCAGCGGCAAGTCTTGCAACTGGTACTCTAAATGGTGAACAACTCACATAATTCAAACCAACGATATGACAGAACTCGATCGATGAAGGTTCGCCACCATGTTCACCACATATACCGAGTTTTATATCTGGTCTCACAGGTTTTGCCTTTTCCTTTGCTATCTTTAGTAGCTGTCCTACGCCTTCTCGATCCAATTTTTTGAATGGATCATCTGGAAGTATACCTTTATCCAAGTAATCTTTTAAGAACTTCCCAGCATCGTCCCTGCTGAAACCAAATGTCATTTGTGTAAGATCGTTTGTTCCAAAGGAGAAGAATTCTGCTTCTTCTGCTATTTGATCAGCTGTTAATGCAGCTCTTGGAACTTCTATCATCGTTCCAACGAGGTATTTCAATTGTACTCCATGTTCCTTCATCAATTTTTCGACGGTTTCAACGATTATATTTTTGAGATACTTCATTTCATTGATATGTCCAACGAGTGGGAGCATTATTTCGGGTATTATTTCTATCCCCTCTTCTTTTTTAAGTTCAATTGCAGCTAATATTATCGCTTCTGTTTGCATCACGGCGACTTCGGGGTATGTTATAGCGAGCCTACAACCTCTATGTCCAAGCATTGGATTGAATTCTTTTAAAGACTCCACAGTTTCTTTCAATTCCTCAACCGATATTCCTATATCTTTTGCAAGTTGTTCAATTGCTTCTTCCTCTTGTGGTAAAAATTCATGAAGTGGAGGATCGAGAAGCCTTATTGTAACAGGTAGACCTTTCATTATTTTAAAGAGGCCCTTGAAATCTTCTTTTTGCATTGGAAGAAGTTGATCAAGCGCTTTTTGCCTTTGTTCTGTTGTTTTTGAAACTATCATTCTTCTCACTATAGGTATTCTATCTGCTTCGAAGAACATATGCTCGGTTCTACAGAGTCCTATTCCTTCTGCTCCAAACCTTCTTGCCACTTCAGCATCCCTTGGAATATCCGCGTTCGCCCTTACACCGAGTTTTCTATATTTATCAGCCCATTCGAGTATTTTTCCAACGTAGCCAACGAGTCCTTCAGGAACTATTGCCTTCACCTGACCAAGCATTACTTCTCCAGTACTTCCGTCTATGGATATCCAATCTCCTTCTTTGACCACAACGTTGTTTGC
>DQYP01000235.1 GCA_011043375.1 Thermotogaceae bacterium
ATAAATCTGGCATTCAAGATTACTGTGGACAAAATTTCCAAAGCTGTTGAACTTGCCCGAAGCTTAAATATGATCAGCACTGCGTTGAAATCACCGTGAAATTAATACAGAAAACACGCCACTTTGTGTTCTGCTGAAACTTGCTTCAATTTTGGCTTTTCTTGAGTACACCGTTCCATTTTATATGGACATCTCGGTGCGAAAAGACAAGCATTTGGTGGATCAATAGGAGATGTTAATTCACCTTGTAACAAGATCCCTTTGGAAAGCTTTCTCAATCTTGGATTTGCAATTGGTATAGAATCGAGTAAACCTTTTGTGTATGGGTGTAATGGATTATCAAAAAGATCGTCTGTTTTAGCAACTTCAACGATGTTTCCAAGATACATTACAGCAATTTTGTCACTTATGTATTTAACAACAGCTAAATCGTGAGAGATAAGCAAATAAGTTAAGCCGAAAGATTGTTTTAGTTCAACCAGAAGGTTTATTATCTGCGCTTGAACAGAAACATCTAAAGCCGAAACAGGCTCATCGCATATCAAAAACTTTGGTTTTAAAACCAGTGCTCGAGCAATACCTATTCTTTGTCTTTGTCCACCAGAAAACTCATGAGGATACCTCGTAAGATATTCTCTTTTTAATCCAACAACTTGTATCATTTCCGATGCAAGATTCTTTCTTTCACGCGCTGATACTTTTTGGTTTTTCAATCCCTCGGTAATAATATCGAGTACAGTCATCCTCGGGTTCAGGGAGCTGTATGGATCTTGGAAAATCATTTGTATCTTGGGCCTAAATTTCTCAAAGTCCGAATTCTTCAAACTGAACAAGTCTATCTTCTGACCGTTCTCAGAAAAATAGAATCTTCCTCTGGTTGGCTCATAAAGCCTCACAAGCAATCTACCAAGGGTAGTTTTACCGCATCCCGATTCTCCAACTAAACCTATCGTCTCACCATCCTTTATTTTCAACGAAACTCCATCCACTGCTTTTAACAGCGACTTGCCTTTTATTCTTTCTTTAAGAGTAAACCATTTTGATACATCCACTAATTCACACAATGTTTCACTCATAGACTCTATCCTCCGACTCATAAAGCCAGCATTTAACCAGATGTTTATCCGAAATTTTCATTTCTGGTGGCTCTTTTTGCGAACATAAAGGTATCTTCTTTTGGCACCTTGGATGAAATCTGCATCCTTTTGGATATCGATTTGGACTGGGCACGGCACCCTTTATACTAACGAGTTTCTTTTGCTGATCAGATCGCAGATCAATTTTTGGGAGTGATCCAAGTAGTGCCTCGGTGTAAGGATGGAGTGGATTTTCAAACAACTCGTACACATCCGTTTTTTCTACTATTTGGCCTGCGTACATAACTGCTACACTATCACAAAACTCAGAAACCACACCTAAATTGTGAGTTATCAAAATTATGGAAGTTCCGAACTTCTCCCTGAGCTCTTTCATAAGTATGAGTATTTGAGCTTGAATCGAAACATCAAGGGCCGTTGTAGGCTCATCTGCTATGAGTAATTTTGGTTTACAGGCAAGCGCCATAGCTATCATCACACGCTGTCGCATTCCACCAGAGAATTGGCTGGGATACTGTTTAACTCTTTGCTGTGGTTCTGGTATTTTGACACTTTTGATCATTTCAAGAACGTTTTTCTCTATTTGTGCTTTAGTCATGGCTTCATGCAGCTCAAACACTTCTCTTACCTGCCAGCCAACAGTATAGACAGGATTCAGTGATGTCATGGGTTCTTGAAAAACCATTGAAATTGATTTACCTCTTATCTTATACAGATCTGACTTTGGAAGCTTTAAAAGATCTATGTCTTCGAATAATATTTTAGATTCACTGCCAACAAAAGCATTTCTTGGAAGCAATCTTGTTATCGCGTATGCAGTCACAGATTTCCCGCAGCCAGATTCACCCACCAAACCCAATGTCTCACCTTTTTGAAGCGAGAAATTCACTCCTTTGACCGGAACTATAGTCCCCATGTTGGTTTTGAAACCAACGGAAAGGTTTTCAACCTTCAGAAGCTCCATTCCTTTCACCTCAAGATTCACTCACAAATCTCGGATCAAGTGCGTCTCTCAGCCCATCTCCGAGAAAGTTGACACTCAAAACAACCAAAAATATCATGAACCCAGGAAAAAATATCAGCCACCATGGCGTCTGGGACGCGTGTCCTTTTGAAAGAATGTAAGTCATTGCTTTTTGAAGCATATTGCCCCACGATGGTGTTGGAGGTTGAATACCCAGTCCCAGATAACTGAGAGAAGATTCCGCCAATATCGCATAAGACAAATTCAATGTCGCGGAAACAATAGTTATCGGTATGACATTTGGCATGATATGCCTGAAGAGTATTTGAATCTTTTTCGTCCCCGCAACACGTGCTGCCATGATAAAATCATTTTCTCTGACAGACAGCACTACGCTACGAACCAGACGCGCAACGCCCATCCAGCCAAAGATTGCCAGAACAGATATCGTATTGAAGAGACCAGGGCCAAACACAAGAGTCAGTATTAACAACACAGGAAAAGAGGGAATAGATAACATTACATCAACAAACCTCATAAGTAGCCTATCGACTATTCCACCAAAGTATCCAGAAAACAAACCTACTAACAAACCTATACCGGTTGATATAAGTGAAGAGCACACTCCTACCAAAAGTGAAATCCTTCCACCATAGAGAAGTCTTGCAAAAACATCTCTTCCCAGCTCGTCTGTTCCAAGAATATGTCCTGAACTTAACGGCGGTACAAGCAGGGCGGTGAAATCCATCTCATCGTAGGCAACCCGCACGAAAAACGGCCCTACAACAACCAGCAAGACTATCATAGTCAAGACAATTAGTCCAAAAAACGCTAATTTGTGACTCAAAAACTTTCTCCTCACCAACTGCCAATAGGAACCTATGGGAACAATATCGGTGTTTTCTTCTATGTGATCAATCTGTTTCTTTGTAGCAAATATCACCGCTCACACCGCCTTACTTCCGAGCCTAATTCTTGGATCTACTAACACGTAGAGAAAATCAGCCAAAAGGTTTGAAAGCAGAGTGACTATTGTTATAAACATCAGACAGTTAATGGCCAAATTATAGTCACTTGCTAAAACAGCCTCGTACATCAGCCTGCCCATGCCAGGCCATGAAAATATCGTCTCAACGATCAGCGCTCCCCCAAAAAAGTATGGTATATCAAGAGCTATTATGGTTATTATGGGAATCATAGCGTTTCTCAGAGCATGCCTTAAAATAACTCTCTTATCGGGAGCTCCTTTTGAATACGCAGTTCTGATGTAATCTTGATCGAGTACCTCTAAAAGTGAGGTTCTTATGTACCTCACCCAGTAAGCAACTTGGACTAATCCCAAAACAAGAGAAGGCAAGGCAAGGTGTTTTAATTTATCAACAAAGATATTCCAGCTTCCGCTTATTCCATAAGTTTGAACTCCTGCTGCTGGAAACCAACCAAGAAAGACCGAGAAAACTATGATTGCCATAAGAGCAAACCAAAAAGTTGGGAGTGAAATACCTATAAAAGCAAGCACTGTGAAAAAGTAGTCCAGAAAAGAGTATTTCTTCACTGCTGAGTATATTCCGATCGGGAACGCAACGATCAAACCAATCAACCACGCGGTGACAGTGAGCATCAAGGTGTTAGGAAGGCGCGATTTTATTAATTTAAGCACTGGTAACTTATACATAGAAGAATAACCAAGATCACCTTTAAATAAGCTTTTCAGCCAAAAAAAATACCTAACAATCAGCGGATCATCAAGGTGATAGTATTCTCTCAACTTAGCTATCCGCTCAGGATCCTGAACAATCACTCTTGGATTTTCAACTCGGCTGTACAGCAAAGGATCTCCCGGCATAGCATTGAGTATAAAAAAAATTATCATAGAGATTAAGAAAAAGACAGGTATTAACTCACCAACACGACGAAAAAAGTAAGATATCACATTACATCCTCCCGAGAACGTACTGCGATGTATGCAAACCAGCCAGCAATTGTATCGAAACAAGA
This sequence comes from Thermotogaceae bacterium, assembly GCA_011043375.1. Classification (GTDB taxonomy): domain Bacteria; phylum Thermotogota; class Thermotogae; order B21-G9; family HyVt-16; genus HyVt-16. Next base: position 4,060 of record DQYP01000235.1, read on the forward strand.
TCCTTTATAGGTATTGCTTTGTAGTTGAGATTGTCGTTTAAGAATTTCAAGTTAGCTTGAAATCTTTCCTCTAAACGATCCAGTGTATCCACAAGCTTTTGGTTGGTGCTGCTCCTAAGAGCATCCTTTATCAATCTCTTGAATATGCCCAGCGATAAAGTCCTGTAAAACTTTGAAACCAATGTGTTGTCAAAAACTTCTGCCACAGTAGCCGGCCTTAGCAACGTTGTGTCTGTCTCTATCCAATTTTTCTCTGCTTCCAAATGCTTGGGACCTAATCTA
>DQYP01000247.1 GCA_011043375.1 Thermotogaceae bacterium
AAGCAAAAAAAGCAGATGAATATTATTGAAGTCTTTGAAAAGTCTAAAAGATAATAGCAAGTGGAAATAAGATCCCTCACATACGTTCGGGATGACATTTTTTGTTTTTGTCATTCCAATAATGCTTTTCTTGTTTTTGTCGTTCTGAGGGATATTTCTCTTGCTTTTGTCATTTCGAGGAACGATAGTGACGAGGAATCTTATCCTAACAAGCAATAAGTTTTTTTATATCAATACTCTTAGCTAACAGAATCAAGGTATTGTGGGGGTGTTCCCTATTTAAAGAATAATAAGGTTTTTGATGAATTTCAATACTTTTAGTTAACAGAATCAATAAAAAGGAAGGGGGTCAAAATATGACCGATTTTGAATTTGAAATTAATGATCAACAAGAAGAAAAAGGTGGCGGGTTCAAAAGATTTTTGAAGTTGTTCAGCTTTTTAATAATCATGATAATAATTGGGGTATATTTTTCAACCGGAATATACCAGGTTGGAGCTTCTGAGGTGGCGTTGGTTAAGAGATTTGGAAAATACATTAGGCAAGCTGGACCAGGTATTCACTATCATTTACCCTACCCATTTGAGAGCGTAGTGAAGGTTGATATAAGGACGTTGAGAAAAATAGAAATCGGGTTCAGAACGGTATCGGTAGAAAAAATGTCATATCAAGAAGTTAAAGATGAAGCCCTAATGCTCACCGGAGACAACAATTTTGCCCTCGTTGAAGCGATAATACAGTACAGAGTGAAAGATCCTGTGAAATTTGCATTTTCTTTGATATCTCCATATGAGGTTGTGAAATTCGTTACTGAATCAGTTTTAAGAGAGAGGGTTGCTCAAAGGGATATCGATGCGGTTTTAACATCCGATAGAGATTTAATAGCCATCGAAAGTGCACAGAGGATACAGAAGATCTTGGATGATTACGGTGTTGGGATCTTGGTGGAGAACGTTAAACTCCAGGATGTTTCACCACCAGATCAAGTTATAGCAGCATTCGATGATGTCAACAGCGCAAGACAGGACAAGGAGAAACTGATCAATGAAGCTATGGGGTATCAGAATGATGCCATTCCAAAAGCGGAAGGTAAAGCACAGGAGATCCTAAATGAGGCGATGGCCTACAAACAAGAGAGAATTTTAAAGGCACAAGGAGACACGATAAGATTCAAAAAAGTTTATGAGAATTATGTGAGCAATCGCGAAGTGACGAGAAAAAGATTTTACATTGAAACGATGGAACAAATCTTACCAGAGATCAAAAAAGTAGTATTGACTGGCGATCAAAATATACTGCAATTTCTCGATCTTGAAAGTATCTTGAAGGGTGGTGAAACGAAATGAAGGCTATAATAACATTTGCTATAGTTTTTATACTTTTGATAGTGATTTTCAACATGCTTTTTTTCTACGTCGATGAAACAAAACAGGCAATTGTTTTAAGGTTTGGTAAAATAGTTAAGGTTGCAGACAAGGCAGGATTGTATACAAAGACACCTTTTGTGGATAAAGTAGTGCAATTCGAAAAACGATTACTTTTGTATGATATTTCTCCCGAGATAATAATAACATCGGATCAAAAGCGTTTGAAAGTCGATAACTACGCATTTTGGAAGATATCAGACCCCCAAAAATTCTACGAAAGTCTGAAAAGCTATAGTGTCGCTTTGAGTAGAATAGACGATATAGTTTATTCCAATCTCAGGGATATCTTTGCTCAACATACTTTAGATGAAATAATCTCTGAGAAACGTTTAGAATTTCTTAATGAAATCACGTATAAAACCAGAGAAACTCTGAAAGATTTTGGTATATACATCGTGGATGTTAGGGTTAAAAGGACTGATCTTCCTGAGGCGAACGCAAAAGCAGTTTTCGAGAGGATGAAATCCGAAAGATACAAAACGGCTGCAAAAATACGAGCTGAAGGCGAAAAAGAAGCTCGGAGAATAAGGGCAGAAACGGATAAACAAGTTAGGATTATAATAGCTGAAGCAGAGAAAAAAGCTGAAGAGATAAAAGGTGAAGGTGATGCTGAAGCTGTGAAAATTTATGCTGAGACATATGGTATGGATACAGAATTCTACAGTTTCTGGAGAACTTTGGAAGCATACAAAAACTCTTTGAAGGGTGATGCGATAATTATTCTGGACAAGAACGTGGAATTCACCAAGCAATTGTTGGGTAAAGGTGAAGGGGTGATAGAAACGAATAAATGATAGAAGAATTTCTATCGCTGAGAAGTTTTACGAGGTATAAGGAGAAGATAAAGAGATCCATTTTCATAGGTTCCGCTGAAGTTGTTTTCAGTGAATCTGAAGCGAAAAGATTCATAAAGGGTATATCAAACGAATTTAAAAATGCAACTCACAACTGCTGGGCGTACAAAGTTGGTGAAAAAACAGCATACTCTGATGCTGGTGAACCATCCGGTACAGCCGGCCGGCCAATTATAGGTGCAATTGAGAAATTGAAACTCAATAACGTTGCGGTGGTCGTTACAAGATTTTATGGGGGAGTGAAATTGGGTGTAAGAGGGTTGATAGATGCTTATTCAAATGTGGCGCTGAAAACACTTGAATTCGGAGATATAGTTTCTTATATTTCAAGTTACAAAGTGACTTTAAGAATGGAATACCCTGTTTTCGATAGATTTGTAAAGTTTGCATCAAAATTTGAATTTGATTTCAATGTTAAGGAGTTTGAATTCACGGATATGATAAAGGGTTCAATATATATCCCTGAAAAGTTTCTTGATAAATTTAAGAGCATGGTGTTAGATTTAAAAAAGTATGGAATCATTGAATATAATTTGGATGGAAGAATGTACATACCTGAAAAGATGGAGGTGTAATGAATGGGAGAATCGTTTGAAAATTTAGTTGTCGTTGAGCATCCTCTTGTGAAGCACAAGTTAACCCTCTTGAGAACCGAAACCACAGGCCCCAAAGAATTCAGAGAACTCGTTGCAGAGTTAACGATGCTCCTAACTTATGAAGCTACACGTCATATTACAACCAAGAGAATTTTAGTTAAAACACCTTTAATGGAAGATTATGGTGAGATTATAGATGATAAGGCCATTACGATAATTCCCATTCTCAGGGCTGGGCTTGGAATGGCTGATGGAATACTAAAGTTGCTTCCAAATGCATCTGTGGGGCATATCGGGATTTTTAGAAATCCCGATACATTCCAACCCGTTGAGTACTATTGTAAACTCCCCCCGAATATATCAGAAGATTACATATTCATTTTGGATCCCATGCTCGCGACAGGTGGTTCCGCTGCTTTCGCAACAAAGTTGGTCAAAGAAAAAGGTGGAAAGAATGTAACGTTCATCTCCATAATAGCTGCACCTGAGGGAGTTAGAGTTATGAAGGAAAGACATCCGGACGTTAAGATATACACCGCATCTCTTGATAGAAGATTGAATTCGCACGCGTATATATTACCCGGTCTTGGTGATGCAGGAGACAGACTTTACAGAACAAAATAGATGGAGGCTGGTACCAATGAAGAAATTGTCCTTTAGAGATGTTGACTGCAGTTTACCGAAAAAGGTTTTCAATTTTAAAAGTATAAAGAATATAAAGTGTGAGGATGAATTGATAGGTCAACAAAGAGCCATTGAAGCATTAGATTTTGGTTTGTCTATAAGGGCGAAGGGTTACAACATATTCGTGACAGGTCCAACCGGTACGGGTAGAAGAACATCGGTAAAACAGATGTTAGAAAAAATCGCGAAAAATATGCCAACACCAGATGATTGGATATATGTTCACAATTTTGATAACCCATCGGAGCCATGGGCGATAAATTTAAAAGCTGGAGATGGAAAAAGATTCAAAGAAAGTATGGAAAAACTGGTAGAAGAAATATCAGCTGCACTTTCAAAAGCCTTTGAAAGTGAGGATTATTCTAAAATAATCTCGGAAATAGAGGATGAATATACGAAAAAAAAGAGAGAACTCTGGGAGAATTTGGTAGCTCAAGCGAAAGAATTAGGATACCTTGTGCAGGTTACACCAACAGGTATAGCTACTGTGCCACTTGTGGATGATAAACCTATAACCCCAGAGGTTTACACAAATCTTCCCGAGGATGTTAGAAAAGATATAGAAGATCGAGGTTTACAGGTTAAGCATCTTGTGGAAAAAGCATTGCAAAAATCACGAAAACTCGATCGAGAGCTAAAGGAAAAGCTTTCCGAACAGGACAAATATGTTGCTCTTTTTGCTATAGGCAATCTCTTTGAAGAAATAGTGAAGGCGTTTTCGAATTATAGAAGAATCACCGAGTATTTGGAAAA
>DQYP01000201.1 GCA_011043375.1 Thermotogaceae bacterium
CAAAAAGGAAAGGTAATAGATGTAGCACCACCAGATCTTTTGAATAGATTAGAACAACTAAAGAAAGACAAAAAAGGTCCCGGTGGACTTATAATCCAATAATAAGTATAAATAAACATAATGAGGGGGCTTTTATCAATAGATTGTTAGGCCCCCTTTTTGGAGGTATAACATGAAGATCTTAATAGCAACTTGGAATGATCACAAATTCGAGGAAATACTTCAAATAATGGGTGATACGAATATAAGTTTTTTGTCTTTAAGAGAATTGGGAATAAAATCAGAAGTAGATGAAGATTATAACGATTACTTGTACAATTCCATAAAGAAGGCTCGAGAATTTGCAAGGATTTCCAATATCCCAACGTTGGCGGATGATTCCGGGCTTGAGATTGATTGCATCGATAAGTATCCCGGTCCTCTTTCAGCAAGATTTTTTGAAGGGTTTGATTACAAAATCAAGATGAAATGGATATTGAAAATGATGAAAAATGTAAAAGATGAAGATAGAACAGCAAGATTCGTCTGTGCAGCTTCACTATATGATCCGGTGGAAGAAAAAGTTTACAGTACGATAGGTAAAGTTGAAGGGAAAATAGCCAGAGAGATAAGAGGAGAAAATGGTTTTGGCTATGATCCGATATTCATTCCAAATGGTCTAAATAAAACCTTTGGAGAGTTACCATCAGAAACCAAGAACAAAATGAGTCACCGATACATCGCATTCAAGAAGATGAAGGAATTGCTCTTGACCCTTTACGCCTGAAATACGCAAAAAGCAGTATACCCAATCCTATCATAATAATACTCACCACTTGTGCAGCTCTAAAAGAGCCCATATAAAGACTATCCAATCTCAATCCTTCGACAAAAAATCGTCCTATGGAATAGAGAATCATATACAATGCTGAAGTTTCTCCAAAGTTCTTTCTGTACTTTTTTGTGTAAACTAACAATATTGTGAAAACGATCAAATCCCAAATGGATTCGTAGAGAAAGGTTGGATGAAAGTATTCATAGTTCCTATACATGGGAGGACGATTTTGAACGGGGACGAACATTTTCCAGGGTAAATTGGTCGGTTTCCCAAAAGCTTCGTAATTAAAGAAGTTTCCCCATCTGCCTATTGATTGTGCTAATGGAAAAACCATCAAAACTATGTCGAGTATTTGGAAGAAACCGAAGGTGACATTTTTCTTCAATCGAGTATATAAAAATGCCACAAGCATCGCGGCTATTACGGCACCATGTATCGCAAGCCCCCCATTCCAAGTTTTCAAGATATCTGAAGGATTTCTTGAAAAATAATCCCAATTGAACACAACATAATAAAGACGCGCACCTACAACACCAGCGATCACACCATAGAAAAGTCCTTCTATAACCTGATCTTCATTGATGTTCTCGGCTTTTATCCTTGTTCTTGCAACCATGTAAGCGATCATTATTCCGCTGGCAATCAACACTCCATACCATCTGATCTGCAATCTACCTAACTTGAATATGACCGAATTTAAGATTATTTGACCTGAGAATACTGGTTTCAGAAAGAAAAAAAGAAACAAAATTGCAAACGCTATTATTGAAGCCCAAATAATTCTTTTCAATTTTTCTCGACCTCCAAGAATGCTTTTTCAAATTCTCGAATCACTCTATCGAAATCAACTGTTTTAAACTCACCGTCGAAATACAACCAATTTCCATCCACCATTGTTGCAAACACATCGCCGGAATTTCCAGAATAAATCACATGTGACAGAATTCTATTAGAAACATTGGGGAAATAATGGGGTTTAAAAAGATCAATAATTGTCAAATCGGCCTTAAACCCTTTTTTGATTTCTCCAATATCTTCGAACCCCATTGCCATGTATCCATTTTTAGAGGCGATTTTTATTAAATCGATCGTTTCCAAAGTGATTTCATCTCTGTGCACCAAGTCGAAAAATGTTAATTCTCGCCACACATCGAGAGAATTATTACTGGAAGCCCCATCTGTTCCAAGTGAGATTTTGATATCCTTATCGAGCATTTTACCTATTGGAGCGATACCATCGTAAAGTTTGAGGTTGCTAACAGGACAACTGACCACGTGAGTATTCGTATCAGCAATGATTTGTATATCTTCTTCATCTGCATGAACTACATGAACCGCTAAAGTATTTTCACTGAATATCCCCGTTTCAAGCAAATCTCTTAAGCTGTATTGTTGCTTTTCCCAAGAGGTTTCCAATAAATGGATCATGATTTTAATACCCAACTCTTTCGAAATTTCGACTATTTTTTTCAAACATTCTTTTGAACATGTATATGGTGCATGGGGCCCCAAACCTATTTTTATTCGGGGATGATCAATATACTCGTTGAAAATCTTTAGATTCTCATCCAACCTACTTTTCAAGTCACCATCGATATCAACCAATCCTCTTGTTATAAGTGCTCTCATTCCAAAATCATCCACTGCTTTTGCCATTTCATCTGCATGAAAATACATATCACCGAAAACCGTTACACCCTTAGAAACCATCTCCATTTGTGCTAAAATCGTTGCCCAATAAATCGCTTTCTTGGTCATTCTATTTTCACGTTCTAAAACCTCACCCAACCATTCTTTAAGCGGTTTATCATCGACTAATCCTCTGAGTAAAATCATGGGGGAATGTGTGTGTGTGTTCGCAAAACCTGGTAAAATCAGTTTTTTGGTCAGATCGAAGTAATCATAATCGGTGTTCAGCAAACAGGTTCGTGGATCGAATGAACCCTCTTTGACCTCATCTATCGTATTATCCTTTATCACAACATGTCCCTTGATTATTTCATCGTTATGAAGTATGTATGCTTTATCAAGTATCTTTACTTTCATTCCATTCAACCTCTTTTCTCGAACTTGAACCTTGAACTTTCAAAATGTTTAAGATAACCGTTTTTCAATGCTTTTATTCCCTTGATATTATAATTCAATGAATCTGAGATTCCTTCCATTTTTTCCTTGATTTTTTTCTCAACTTGTTCGCTTTTTTCTTGTATCTTTTGAAGGATCTTTTGATCTTTCTTTTCAACATCCGCTTTCTGGCCTAACAACTGTTTTATGAGATCTTCTCTTTTATCTATTAATTCATCAAGATCGTAATTTTCAGAATTCAGTTTATTGAGGATTTCCTCCGTAAGCTCAAGAATTTCAACCAAAATTTTATTCATATTTATTTTCCTCCCTACATCCTATCTAATGTAAAAACTAATTTACAAGCAACCTAAAAAGCTTAGGAAACTGAACAAAAGTATCAATCAAGATTGTTAACTACATTCCAAGTTTCTAAGTCTCACATGCAAATTAAATCCCTCTTCTTTCATCTTATCAATCAATTTCATTACCCAATATCCTCTCTCTCCAAGAACTATCATACCTTCTATTTTACAACAAAAATTCCGCTTCTTTTGCTTCATTGAAACTTCCTACATTAAAACTCAACAATACTTTCGTTCTTGCTTCATACAACATGTGTAATCTTAAGTTTTTCCATTTCAATATGAGAAAGATGCAAAAGATATGGTATTATTATTTTTAGATGGATATTTTTCATGGGGCTGAACTTTTTATTCGTATTGATCGCAATTAAACTTTATCAATGCGTAGCTCTCTTTTCATTGTCTTACCTCTTCAACTCCTTATTATATTAGACAGACTGATATAAAGATAGGAAGTGATTCAAAATAAAAAAATCAAGAAAAATACTTTTAATTGCTAAATTAATTGGTTTGATTGCAGTGGTTTATTGGAGTTTCCCTATTATTGGCTCCATATTTTACAGGAATGAAAGTGATTCTTCACTGGAAGGTTTGCTCTTAACCATTATGATCATTGGTATATCGATAGGATTTGTTTTAGCATGGTTAAAAATGCGAATAGGAGAAATTATATTGATAACAGGCGGAACTATTTTAAGTATATTCGCATATATAACCGCTGGACGCTGCAAATGGTTAGCTATCTCAGTTTCTGGAGTGCCCTTTTTAGTTTCCGGTATTTTATTTTTAATCTCTCATTACTTAGATAGAACACTCAAACATGATACGAAATAACTTCTTTAAATTTCCCTTTACTTCTGGTTTAGTATCAAATATTACATCAATGTATTTGCTTCCTATTTCATAAAAGGTCACTCTCTTAAATGGTTGTACTATTTTGTTGGTATTCTTTGGTACTTTTAAAACACTTCTAATTTTGTTTTCAATATACCTCGCAAACCCTTCTTTCCACTGTTGCCAAATCATATATTCATAATCACATTTTTTCAAATACCTTTTCATTTTC
>DQYP01000307.1 GCA_011043375.1 Thermotogaceae bacterium
ATAATCCCAAATTTTGAATCTAAAGTTGAATTTATAAACATACTTAGAATGTAAAATTTAGAAAGTTATTATTGACAAGTTTTGTATATGAGTGTATCATCTCCAAAAAGGGGGTTTTTCATGGACGGTTTAGTTAATATGGAAAAAAGGAACCTTAATGTAGTTAAAATTCAATGGTGGTGGCACTGCCCTAATTCGGTAGGGTAGTTGTCGTTTGCCACATTTTATAAACCGAATTGGGGCTCTCTTAAAAAGAGAGCCCCTTTATTTTTTTATAAAAGGGAGGAAAAAAAGGAGGGGATTGTATGAGAATCAAAGTTGATTTGAAAAGCGATGAGATTCCAAGGTATTGGTACAATGTTTTAGCGGATTTACCTTTTCAACTCGATCCACCACTTGATCCATCCACGAAAAAACCTATATCACCTGAAGCTTTAGGACCAATCTTTCCGATGCCATTGATCGAGCAAGAGATGTCAGATCAAAGGGAAATCGCCATTCCAGAGGAAATTCTGAAAGAGTACGCGGTTTTTAGACCGACGCCGCTTTATCGTGCAAATTATTTAGAAGAGTATCTTCAAACTCCTGCGAAAATTTATTACAAGTATGAAGGTGTGAGTCCCACAGGCAGTCACAAAACGAACACTGCGATCGCACAAGCATATTACAACAAGATATCTGGTACCGAAAGACTTGTTACCGAAACCGGTGCAGGACAGTGGGGAAGTGCTCTCAGTTATTCAGGCGCTAAATTTGGCCTTCAAACGAATGTTTTCATGGTAAAGGTAAGTTATGAACAGAAACCGATGCGAAAGTATTTGATGAGACTTTACGATGGTGATGTTGTGCCAAGCCCGAGTGATAAAACCAACTTCGGTAGATCGCTGCTAAAAAAAGGAGGAGATATGCCCGGAAGTTTAGGAATTGCCATAAGTGAAGCAATCGAAAAGGCACTATCAGATCCCAGGACCAAATACTCACTCGGAAGTGTTTTAAATCATGTTCTACTTCACCAAACAGTCATAGGATTGGAAATAAAAAAGCAACTCGAGTTGTTGAATGAGAAACCGGATGTAATAATTGGGTGTCATGGTGGTGGTTCAAATTTTGGTGGAACAATACTTCCATTCGTTCCAGATAAGTTCTCGGGTGAAAATATTCGCTTCATTGCTTGTGAGCCAACGGCCTGCCCAACTTTAACCAAAGGTGAATACAGATATGACAATGGAGACACAGCAGGACTTACTCCTCTTCTGAAAATGTACACACTCGGTAAAGAGTTTATTCCTCCAAAAATCCATGCAGGTGGATTACGGTACCACGGAGCTGCACCAATAATATCTCGTTTGGTTAAAGAAGGTATAGTGGAGGCGATCGCATTGGATCAATCAGAAACATTTGAGGCTGCAAAACTCTTCTCAAAAATCGAAGGAATCGTTCCGGCACCTGAGAGTTCGTATGCCATAGCTGGTGCAATACGAGAGGCCAAAATGGCGAAGGAGAATAGTGAAGAAAAAGTGATCGTATTCACTTTGAGTGGACATGGTTTGTTTGATCTTTCTGCGTACGTTTAGTTCCCTTCCCCCATCTTTGTGAGGATGGGGGATACATCATTTGAATTTTCGAAAATTTCATTATGCTAATAAAATTAGAAAAATAAATTAAGTGATTGACATTAAATCTCGCATCTGATATGATCTCAACGGAGATTTGATGAATAAATATGGAAGGTGAAGAGAAGAAATGATCAAAGCAATGAATTTAACTAAAAAATTTGGTGATTTTACAGCCGTTGATAATTTGAACCTTGAGGTATCGTCCGGAGAGATATTCGGCTTTCTTGGTCCTAATGGTGCTGGCAAGACAACCACGATAAAAATGTTGACCGGTGTTTTGAAACCGACACATGGTGATATATACATATTGGGGCTCAATATGAAAGAAAACGAGATCAAAATAAAAAGAGGAATAGGAGTTGTAAATGAAGAACCCAAAATATACTCACATTTAAAAGGTTATGAATACCTGGAGTTTATAATGGACATATTTCAAATGAATGATTCGCAGATAAAAAAGAGAATCGTAGAATTATGTGACGCATTCGAAATTGATTATTTAGATAAAATGATAGCAGATATGTCTCACGGGATGAAACAAAAACTCGTGTTGATAAGTGTTTTGATGAGAAAACCTAAAGTGATCTTTCTCGATGAACCCACGGTTGGATTGGATGCGAAAAGCGCGAAAATCCTGAAAGAGCTTCTTAAAAAGTATGCTGAACAAGGAGCAACTATCTTTCTAACCACCCATATTTTGGAGATAGCTGAAAAAATGTGTGATAGGATAGCTATAATAAATAAAGGATCAAAGATCGCAGAAGGAACTATGGATGAACTCAGAAAGATAGGTAAATATGAGAACATGAATCTCGAAGAACTCTTTTTGGAACTTACCGCATCAAGTGAGGAAATAAAAAGCATCGTTGAACAACTGTGAGGTGCTCGCATGAGAGAATTCCTTATATTGCTAAAATATGGAATGGCATTTTCACATGCGCCGAGAAGAGGTAAAAAGAGGGTATCGTTATATTCATATATCGTTCCGGCAGCGGTGATTGGTTTGGTAGCCTTTTATACTACCAGAAGCACATTCAGCACACTCTCTCAAGTCGACCCGCTTGCACCAAAAATATTCATAAACTTTTGGACAACCCTGTTGTCCATGTTCTTTATCGTCGGGTTCATTGGTCTTTCCATAAATTCTTTCACGTTGAATGAGGAAATTGAATTTCTTTTGAATCTACCCATAAGAAGAACGGTCTTATTATTCTATCAGATATTTGTTTCAACTCTGACACAGTTTTTCGCGCTGTTTTTATATATAGGAATCTACGCTTCGTACACCATGGTTTCTAATAATAGTTTTTTAGTGTTGTTTAAGGGGATAATGCAATTGATCTTCATGATATCCCTCGCCTCTATTCTTACTATTTTGATTGGAAAAAGAATAAAAAAAGCAACGGTTAGAAAGATAGTAATGGTGATTAACATAGTAACACCCTTTTTGATCTTTTTATTGATCGGTTCCAACGAGAGTATTACGAAAAATGCGATGGGTGAATCCGGTATTTTGAGGTACATCGCTTTTTCTTTTTCAAATTATAATTTTTTGACCTGGGCGATAAAAGATGGCATCTTTCCGATAATTTCTCTTGTGATTTCAATAATTTTTGTGGTGTCTTTTGTTTTTCTATCTAAGGATGTAGAGTTCAGTCAAAGTGAATCCAAAAGCGGAAAAACCAAAGATTTTAAATTAATGGGGAGCGGTGTTCCAATCAAAGCTATCTACATCAAAGATATAAAGACCGCGCTCAGAATTGATCAATTCATTTTCTTTATAATATACCCGGTTGCATTTGGAATTTTCATGGCGGTAATGAATAATGATATTTTCACAGCTATTTTCGCTTCCATGCCAGTGATAATAATATACGTGGCAATAGAATCAGCAATATTAACTGCTAAGGAGTACTTATACATTGAAACAGTCAAAACCTATCCGATAAGTTTGGGAAAGATTCTGATGCCCAAGATAATCATTCCGACAACCTTGAACACCATTATTCTGCTCGTTGAGTTTATAATATTTTCTTTTTTGAAGGGTTTACAATTCAAGTTCTTTATTTTTCTTCCGATCTCTTTTGTGCTTTTGATTATGAATTCACTCATGGGTGCATACCAAACTGTTAAAAATCCGCCGAAAACGGAGAACATAAGCAGGGTTTTAGGTTTTGGTTCCATTATGCTTGTGGAAGGAATAACACTCGGTTCCGTTTTTGCAGTGATCTTTCCTTTGATGAAACTGTTCGCTAATGATTTTGAATCCACTATACAAAGATATCTGGTTGGCTACCTTCTACCGATTGCGACTCTAATTGCTTGTTTGATGTATTCACGTTATCTTTATTTGAAGTTGATTGGGTATCATGAATCTCAATGATTCTGTTAACTAAAAGTATTGAAATCTATCAAAAACCTCATTATTCTTTAAATAGGGGACACCCCACAATACCTTGATTCTATTAACTAAGAGTATTGATATAAAAAACTATTGCTTGTTTAGAATAAGATTCCTCGTCACTATCGTTCCTCGGAATGACAAAAACAAGAAAAGCATTATTGGAATGACAAAAACAAAAAATGTCATCCCGAACTCTTTTCCTTTGTCATCCTGAGCGTAAGCGAAGGATCTTTCGTTGTTAACGCTCCATCGGAATGGCAACAAGAAAAGTACATCCCCGAACTC
>DQYP01000294.1 GCA_011043375.1 Thermotogaceae bacterium
CAAGTCGTTGACTTTTTTGAACTCATCAATATCTATGATCACAAGAGAATTACCTTTTGGATTTCTTTCTATGTTCTTAAGAATCGTTTCTATACCAGCGCGCGAATATGTTTGTGTCAATGGATCTTTATCGTAAATGTTACGTAATTGTTGATACATTCCATACTTTTCTATCAATGAACTTATGAAAATTCTCATGGATTCCAAAAGATCACCGTATATACCTCTAACCTCCGGGATGCTTTGTTCAAAATCTATGTAAAAAACCACTTCACTCTCCTTTGCTGGAATGACTATCGTGGATTTTATATTGACATCCTGTACTTCCAACAATTTTTGGAAAATTTCGTTTGGAAATCTATCGAATCTTTTTTGTATCTTTTTTATCAGTGCTACCTCTTTCAAGTGAAGATCTGGGAACTCATCGAGTCCTATTCTTATGCTCTTCAGCTTTTCAATATCATAACCTTTGGCTGCCTTGAATGAATAATGATCCTCTTCCCTGACGATGACACTTCCCTTCTTTGCGCTCGGGATAGAGGATATCAGTGATTCTAATAGTTTTTCTAAGAAAGCTTCAAATGTGGTGTTTAAATTTATCCCTTTGTATGAGCTTATGAAAGCCTTCAAGCTCAGTTTTTGTTTGTATGAATTAAACAGGGAAAATATGAACCCTGCTATCAGGAAAATACCACCAATGACAAACAGTATGTTGTGAAGAAGATTATAGGCTTCAAAAATATCAAGGTATGTTGAAAAATTAGATGTTAAATCTATAAAGGCACCTGTCGCGGCAACGAAGGTTCCAATTTTTACCGCTAGAAAAGAGGGTTCCTTTGGAAGGTAGGCCATGATGAAAGAATATAAAAACATAAAAACCTCAAAGGCAAAAACATTCGTTAAGTTTATAAAAATATTTCCTCTCGATACATCCGTCTTCAGTATTAAAAACAAAGCCCAATATAAGATATTGATGACGATGTAATACGCCCAGAAGTTAAGCAGATTGTTATTGTTATCCTTTATAATAAAACCTCCCCTGTTCCCCTCTCTTTGAGTGGCAAATCGAGCCTATTGACGAGTTTATTTATAATTCCAGTTTTTATTTCCAGTTCTTCACCGTGTTTTTCTATCATCGAGTAACCAAGTTCGGCTTTCCTGTAGAAACCCGTTTTTTTCTCATTTTCAGCCTTTTGCACAGAAGGCTTCCAACTTCCACAGTTTGAGTAAAAACAGTATCTATCTTTAATTTTTAGGATCTTCATGTTCAAATTGTGCGTATGGCCAAAGAACATACCATTCAAATTAGAATAGTCTATCTCAGGTAGATCATCAACGTAACCTATCAGATCAGTCTTTTTCAGTTGTCTCCTTCCACTCAGAATTTTCTTTGAATAAGTATAAAGATAATCGAATTTTCGTGCACTTCTTAATTTGGCGATCGTCCTAACCAGAAACTCACCGAGCTTCATACCACCAATCCTGTTGATGAATACTTTTGACAACCAATGAGTTTTTGGAAAATTGGACTTCATCCACCACTTTGCCTCAGCGGTTTTAAACATTTCCAGAAATGTTTTCGTCCAAAACTCGAGTATATTAACACCGACATCATATGCCTCCATAACGTGTTCAAACCAGTGGAAAACCTCAAAAAAGGGTTTAACGTTGTCGTATTCTTTCAAAATCTTTGGAGCATCTTCAAAATGCTTATCGAAGTTTATCATCATATAACGTGTTATATAATCTCCAAGAGGGGGAATTAAATGTCCAGATCTTCTGTCCACACTGAATTTATTTATTACGTCGAATTGGTTACCGTGGATCGCCAGGATTCCCCAGTCTCTATCATAATACATTGGAACAATCTCGATCTTTTCAAAAAATTCCTGAATTTTTTCTTTCAATTTGGCATTTTTCATCATATAATAATCATGATTACCAACTATGTATATCAATCGATGCCTCTTCGCAAGGTTTCTCAAGGCCATTAGAGCTTTTGAATGTTTTTTTACGATCAAATCAAAGGTTTCAACAGGAAAATTGATGAGCAATTCTTCAAAACTCACCAATCCCATCTCTCTCACAGGTACACTCTCAAGCAATTCAAATCCATCACCCACTATGATGAGCTCAACATCTTTTTCGTGATTTAATTCTGATACCAGCTTTTCAAATTCATCATCAAACACAAAATCGTCTTTAGCGGAGCCATCCCCTATGTGCAGATCACTTATGAATACTTTTATGTTGCATACCCCCTATGTGTTTTCTATCAACTTATTATACAACATTGACTTTAACCTAATACAACCATGTTCTTGCCTTTTTGCTTCGCCTGATACATCAAATCGTCCACTCTCTTTAGGATATCCTCAATTGTGTCCTCATCCTTTATCACAGTCGCCCCAATTGAAACAGTTATTCTTAGTTTTCTGTTCGCGCAATCAACAAAGGAAGATTCAATGATTTTTCTGAATCTCTCTGCACTTGAAAACACGGCTTTTTCATCCACATTAGCCACTATCACTAAAAATTCTTCACCACCCCATCTACCGAAGACATCATCGGGTCTAAATACACCCTTTAAAGTTTTTCCAACAGTTTTCAGAACCATATCACCACAATCGTGACCATATTTATCATTGAATTTTTTAAAATTGTCTATATCAAAGAAAATCAAACCAAATCTTTTACCAGAGGTTTTGTAACTCTTGTAGAAACTCTTCAATTTCAATTCCAAATATCTTCTATTTGGTATCTTTGTGAGCTGATCGAACATCGCCATCTTTAGAAGTTCTTGATCTATGTTTAATTTATCACCTTTCTTACTTTCTTTCAGATCAAGGACACGTCTCACTTTTTCATCTATCAATTGAACTATATTGGTTAAGAAGACCTTCGATTCTTCAGTTATATTCTCGATCCTGTCGTAAACGACAGAAACTATTCCAATGACTTTATCTTCCAAAAGGATAGGGACAACGTACAAAACATTTTTCTCATTTATATCGAGCATTTTAGATATGAAGTTGAAATTCGGTAGCTGCCCAACTTCCACAAGTATTGTGTTATTATTGAGTGTAGCATCATTCATAAATTTCAAGGAAAACTCTGTGATTGAAAGATTCGAATTTTTTCGTGTATCGAAACTTCCCAAAAGTTCTAATTTATCGTTGTTTAAGAATCCAATGAATGTAATCATACCATTGAGATATTCCGATAGATCTTTGCAAAAAGTGTTCCAGCTGGATTTTTCAGATACTATATCTACTATCAATCTGTTCAGAGTTTCGAATCTATTTTTCAACACAGCGAATTCTGAAGATATTTTTTCACAGCTTTCATTATTTTTGCTAATCAGATTATCGGTTTTCTTAACGAGAAAGTATGCCATCACATCGTTTGATAGTAGCAAGAGTATAAGTGGAATAATGAAGATGAAAAAGTATTTCAAGAATCCACTCACTAAAAAGGTACTATTGAGATCGAATTTCACGTATTCAAATGCTGATGGTATGTATTGTATATAGCTGTATCTGGAGTGTTTTGGTTTGGTATCGTAGAAATCGAACGACGAATTAATATAGACTTCATTTGATAGAGCATCGGTCAAGTTCGATATATCGAACAAACCAATGGTAACGATTTCCATGTTTTCGATCCTTGTCGGTATGGAAAGAACCATAAATACCCTATCTCTATCTCTGAAAACATCGACATCTACTTCATTCGTTTTTCGGAGCGTTTTTCTTACAAACGATGTTTCTCCTAATTCAAGTATCACCTTATTTTCATAACTCAAAATTGCTCCGATCAGATTGTTGAATATCAAAGAATTATCAGCGATTTTCAGAGCGAGATATTTTTTGAGGCCTTCTGCGGATAGTTTTCTCAACAGATAATCCTCGATTGCTTGCTGAATATCAGCAGAATTCAAAATATTTTCCATGGAGCTCACAAGTTGTCTTGTAACACTATCTATTGAGTTAACGACTGATTCGAATTCCTTTTTGATGTTTTCAAATCTCTGGGACATGTAGAGATTCTTTGATGTAACATAAAAGACTGTTAAAACAAGTACGAAAGAGATGATGGAATAGACTACAAAGGTTTTGTATTTCATTCAAATTTTCACTCCCATGTATTATTAAGATTCTGTTAACTAAGAGTACAAAGAACTTATCGCTTGTTAGAATAAGATTCCTCGTTACTATCGTTCCTCGGAATGACAAAAAAACAAGAAAAATGTCATCGGAATGATAAAAACAAGA
>DQYP01000089.1 GCA_011043375.1 Thermotogaceae bacterium
TATGTTCTGAAGATTGCAAGGGATTGTGCCCAGTTTGTGGTGAAAATCTGAATGAGCATCCGGATCACGTGTGCGTAATTGAAAAGGATATCGATCCAAGATTTCAAGATCTATTGAAATTGAAGGAAATGCTGGGAAATCAATAATAAGGAGGGAAATAAATGGCTGTTCCAAAGCAAAAACCATCGCGTGCGAGAACACATATGAGGAGGGCTAAGACTTATAAAGCCATTAAGGTTCCTGTCAGTGTTTGTCCAAATTGTGGAGAACCGAAATTGCCACACAGAGTTTGCTTGCACTGTGGATATTATAATGGAAAACAGGTATTGGTGATGGAAGAGTAAAATGATTTTTGAATTTTAGGAGGTGCTCCTTCCTTTTGAATACTGTCAAAGTTTCGTTAGATGCTATGGGTGGTGATTACGCTCCACGTGTGGTTGTCAAAGGTGCTTTAATGGCCCTTGACGATCCTAACGTGGAGATTTTTCTTGTTGGAAAAACTGAGATATTAAAAAAGGAACTTGAAGCACTGGAAAAAAACTACGATGAGAAAAGACTGAAATTGGTGGATGCTGAAGATATCGTAGGAATGGCTGATAAACCCACAGAAGCACTCAAAAAGAAGCATAGTTCCCTTTACATTGCGGCTGATCTTGTAAAGAGAGGAAAAGCTGAAGCGTTGGTTAGTGCTGGGAATACGGGAGCAGTTTTGGCAATTTCTATGTTCGTCATAGGTAGAATAAAGGGAATCGAAAGGCCAGCCATTGCAACTCCATTACCCTCGACCAATGGTTTCACTGTTCTCATAGATTCCGGTGCAAACGCAACGGTGAAATCGCATCACTATCTTGACTTTGCAAAGATGGGCATTTTTTATGCGCAGTTGTTTGGTAAAGATGATCCTGTAGTTGGCTTGCTCAACATCGGTGAAGAGGAAGAAAAAGGTACAGATACACTCAGAGAGGCATACACACTTTTGAAAGATACTTTGAAAGACAAGTTCTTTGGGAATGTTCAGGGAAGGGATATAAACAATGGTGTAGTCGATGTGGTGGTTACAGATGGTTTCACTGGGAACGTAGTACTCAAAACACTTGAAGGGGCAGGAAAATTCATGACATCCGTAATAAAAGAGGGTATCATGAAAAATGGAATCTTGACTAAAATCGGTGCCTTGATGATGAAGAAAGTTTTCGATGGTCTAAAGAGCAAGCTCGACTATAGGAACTACGGAGGAGCATTCCTGTTAGGAGTCAATGGTATCTCGGTGATAGCACACGGTTCATCCGATGAATTGGCGATTAAGAACGCTATAAAAGTTGCTTCAAAAGGTGTTAGAATGAATATAGTTGGTAAAATAATGGAGAGCATAAACAATAATTAAGGAGGTGTTTGGTTGGATATTCTGGAAAAAATCGTTGATGTGATAGATCAAAAAGACGGAGAAAACACGGTAGTGATCGATATGAAATCGACACTCATATTGACGGATTATTTTGTGATAACCACAGCGAATTCGACGTCTCATATGGTAGCATTGAGGGATGCAGTGGTAAAAGAATTTCAAAAATTTGATCATGAAATTATTTACTATGATAAAGATAAGAACCATGAATGGATGATAGTGGATGCAGGTGATATAGTGATCCATATCTTCACAAAGAAAGCACGAGAATTTTATGATCTTGAGAATTTGTGGAAAAATTTCGAGAATTTGATAGATAGAGAAACGGTATCTTAAAAAAATAATGAGGGAGCTTCAAGCTCCCTCACATTATTGGAGGCGACGGTGGGATTCGAACCCACGAATAGAGATTTTGCAGACCTCCGCCTTAGACCACTTGGCTACGTCGCCATTTTCATTGTAAATTCTATCATTTATGGAATGATTTTTCAACCTTTTCATTATTACATTCTGTCTAATATGGAAAGGTAAAATAACGAAAAAAGGCTATTTGTAGAATATACAATCAGTAATAAAACTTTATCAATGTTTCTTTGAAGGTAAGATAGTATTCGAAGGAAAGCTTCTTTCAAAACAAACTGTATATTACAGATTCAAGTTTATATCCAAATTTTTTCAATTCTCACATGATTTTTGTTTAAGAAATCACTTGCTTTGTCTTTTCAATCCACATCCTTATCTTACTGATTATTTCTTCTTTATCGTTCTCCGATGGATTCACAAAGTGGAGAGGTTTTAAGAACTCATTATTTGGGAACGCTTTTTCTATCTGTTTAATGCATTTTTTGATACTTCCACCTAAGTTGGTGATCAACATACCAATCCTCTTCCCTTCGAGTTTGTGGCTCCTGTTAACGACACTTAAAATCGTATTAATTGGGGATGCACAATTTCCCACCCAAACAGGAGTGCCAATGATTATGGCATCGTATTGTGAAAGATCAGGTATTTCTGTCTTCAACTCAGGCTTTTCTCTGAAAACAGAAGACTTTCCACACCAGAAGTATTTCCTAAAACCTTTGTTTGGAAGAGGTTTAACTAATTCCAGTTCAAGTAGGTCCGCATTCAATTCCTGAGCAAGGATTTGAGCAACCAATTTCGTATGTCCTTCCAAGGAATAGAAAATGACTATGCTTTTCATTTTTATTTCCTCCTTTGAATAAGTTTTATCGATACTACCCCCAAGCGGATCGTATTTCTCATCCGATTTTGAAATAAATATCTGCAATCTTCTGATCTGTTCTCGAAAATCAACTCAAATTTCAACTCATCAATTCCTTGTATGACCGATGCTCAAAAACATCTATATCATCCGTTATCGTTTATTCAAGCGATCACTTTTACTTCAAAAGTATCCGATGATAAAACTTTCTTTTTTATCTATTTTCGAAATTTCTGAATTCTTTATCTCCGTGGAATATTCAATCTAAAATGTGAACGAACAAACCACTTCTCAATTTTGGTTCAAACCATGTGGACTTTGGTGGCATTATCAAATTGTTTTCAGCTATTCTAATTAAATCCTCCATTGAAGTTGGATAAAGGGCAAAAGCGTAGTCCGCTTCCTCGGAATCCACAAGTCTTTCCAATTCTTTAATCCCCTTTATGCCACCTATGAAGTCTATCCTTTTATCCCTTCTTGGATCTTCTATTCCGAATATTCCATGTATAACGTATCTTTGAAGAATCTGAACATCCAGAGATTTCACTGGATCATCTTCGTTGACTATGGAATCTCTTGGTTCGAACTTGTACCAATTTCCTTCTATATAAACTCCAAAGACATGTTTTCTATCCGGTTCAAAACTATCATTTACTTTCTCAATTGAGAAATTTTCTCCCAATTTTTTCAAAAATTCATCTTTTGACAAACCCGTGTTTTTAACGATTCTATTGTAAGGCAGGATTTTCAAATCATCATGTGGAAAAACAACGGCAAGAAAATAATTGTATTCTTCTTTTCCAGTGTGCTTTGGGTTTTGAGCCTTTTTGATTTCTCTCACCCTATATGCTGCAGCGGCTCTGTGATGTCCATCAGTTATATAGAGTGCATCTATTTCTTTGAATTTATCTATTAGTAGTTTCATATCGTCATCTTTCACTACGAAAACTTGGTTTCTAACATCATCTTCGGAAATGAAATCGTATTCCGGTTCATCTTCGCAAATACTTGAGATGATACTTTTCAGTTTTTGGTTAGCCTTGTAAGCCAGGAACACTAAACCGGTGTTTGCGTTCAAAGACAGGATATGATTTGTCCTATCATCTTCTTTTTCCTTTCTTGTTAGCTCATGTTTTTTTATTTTCCCATTTTGGTATTCATCCACTGAGAAACAACCAACTATACCAGTTTGAACATGTTTGCCCTTAATTTGACGGTAAATGTAGAGTTTCTCCGTATCCTCTTGAAAAATAATACCGTTTTTTAGCATATTATCGAATGTTTTTTTTGCTATCTTGTACAGCTCGGTTGAATCTTCTATACCTTCAAATATTGCATCGGGTCTCGTTACATGCAAAAAGCTGTAAGGATTTCCAACTGTCATCTTTTTGACTTCTTCGACAGTTAATACATCGTACGGTGGGCACGATACCATAAATACGAGATCTTTTCTCGGCCTAATGGCTTTGAATGGCTTGAGTTCTGCCATACATTCACCCCCTGTTTTTGATAAATTTATTATAACAAATAGTAGTATAATTAA
>DQYP01000253.1 GCA_011043375.1 Thermotogaceae bacterium
CGAGTAAAGGAGATTATAAGAGAATTTGAAAGGAGGAAGGCAAAGAATGAAAGATGATGAGGCTCTGAAGGTCTTTTACAAGTTAAAAGAGAAGGAAAAACGAATGATTGAACGAATCCAAAAAGAACGGTTGAACATCCAGGAAATCATTGATACTTTTCAGGTCCCAAGCATTCAGGCATTTACCTTATTCATTGAGGCTTTCAAAGTCGATCGCTCTAATGAACTTCTAACAGAAGAGGAAGAACTTATTCAGGAAGCAAAATCAACCCATCCAGAAGCAAAGATAGTATATTCAGTAAACTATGAATCACTAAAAAGATTTTTGATATTTGAGATCAACGGTGTGACGTATTGTAGGGAGCTTGACGACTTAATTACGTGGAGCTCAAAATGGTTGGAAAAAAGTAAAAACAAAATGGTAGAATCTAAAGTGAAAGGGAGAGATGAGAGTGAATCACAAGAAATTAAAAGCTCCCTGCGGGCACAGGGAGCAAAAAACCGACCCACCAAATAATCTACCTTATATTTTTATAATAACACGTGTTTTAAACGACTTCAAGAGGTAGAGGGGAGTGGGGCTCCGTAAGGGGCTCACTCCCTTATTTTGTTTATACGATTAAAGAAAATGAGGATAGGAGGGAGAAAATGAGTGAACACGTGAAGATCGATAAGATTGTGATTGAAAAACGGATTTATCCAAGGGAGTTTCCTGATACTGGCAAGATAAACGAATATAAGGAACTCATTGAGGACGGCGTCAAATTTCCACTGTTTCAATACCTATATGATGGCAGGAAAGGAGCGATATAAATGAATCTTCATAAAGCGTCTCAACATTCGTCTCATTATTCGTATTATTATTCGTCTCATTATGAGACGGTAAATAAACTAACTAACAAGATGAAGAGACTGAATATCGTAAATCTTTTCAAAGGATGTTCAAATAACGCTTTTGAAGTGTCTATAACAATATATAGTATTTGGTTGTTTTACAACAACAAATATGGTATAATATTGTGTGGTGATCAAAATGTTTAATTTTTTGAATCATTGGAATCGTCAAGGTCTTTGGAAACCCAGCTTTCTTTTAAAAGAACATCCCTTCGCATGCCAATTTGTTTGTTTGAAAATAGATAGGTTTAAAGAAATCCGAAGCGGGTAGAGCTTTTTTGGCTTTACCCGCTTTTTGTTTTTATGCGTATTTTATGTAAAATGGAGGTGATAAGGTGCGAGTAATGGAGCTGGCAAAAAAATTCAGAGTCTCAAGGCATAGAGTCTATGAAGCTATCTACAATTTGGAAACCCTTAAAGGAATTGAGATCAAAAGAAAAGGAAGAAAAATACAGCTCACAGACGATCTAATCAAACAAATTGAACAGTATTTCAATCGGGGAAAAGGGAGGTTCGAACATGAGGCTACATCAACAAAAAAGGAGCAGGTCCCCAGCCCGCTCCAGCAGCTCAAATCACAACACTAATAATCGCACTCAGCTATATAATAATTTACCACAAGAGCTACGTAATAGCAAACGATTTTATATCAGTTTTACACATGAACCTGATTGGGACAGCATTTCAGAAGATTTATTAACGAAATTAAAAATACCCTGGATGGAGAAAAAAACAACTGAAAAAGAGGGAGAAAAAAAGGAAGAAAAGATAAAAGGGAAACCTTTGATCGTTGATTTTAAAGACGATTATATTTATTTTAAACTTGCTCAATGGAAAAGGAAACCAAGACCATATTCTTTCGATGAAGCCTTGAAAATAATTGAGAAACTTCCTGAACTCCCTTTAACAATAGGCATAGTTCTTCAAAAGGGTGATGATCTTACCGCTATTGATCTTGATAGTGTTTTAACGTCTTACGGTGAAATTATAGGAAATCCCAAACTTACACCTGAAGAGGTTAACTGGATCATTTCAACCGCTGACAGCTATACAGAAATCAGCTCCAGCGGGTTTGGTTTACATATTCTTGTCAAAGCTGATTATCCAAGAAATGAGGGCTCTCCTTTCGAAATGGCTGGAAGGGATAAATACATCGTTCTAACCGGAAACATTTGGGAAAACAGAAAAGAAATCAAATCCAACCAAAAAGCTATTGATGACATCCACAAGAGATTTTTCCTGAAACCCAACCACTTCAAAGAATTAAATCACTTTCATAGTGAAAATAACCAACCGCAAAACACTACAACGATAGAACAAAAACACTACGATGTTGACTTCGATTATCGAAGTGAAAAGCGCTTTCAAACACCTACTACAAAGGAAAGAGATAAAAAAGGACCTACAACTAAACATGCAAGTATAGTTGTAGGTCCTCTTGTTTTAAATAATTTTTATGATCTTTTCTCTCTACATTTTTGGGAGATTTTTTATTCAGAGCTTTTTAATGTTTTGTATGATAAGGAGCTTCCATCGATTGATTTGAGGAAGAACCTTTTAAGTGTTATGCGTCAGGAAGATCATCCAAGTTTTTGGTTGGTTGAGAATAAACATGGTGAAGTTGTGGCGTTTGACTTTGCAGTTTCTAATAAACCGTTCAGGATACAAGAGGTTTATCACGCATTTAAAACTGGAAAGCTAATACATTTGACTAATGATGAACTCGCAGAATGGACTTGGCGGTTGATGGAAGACTTTAATATTTGGTTCAAAGACGCTTGGGACTATAAGGAAAAGGTTGATAAGTTTTTGGCAAGTATTGAGGCACCACCAAGTTTCATGAAAGTTTTTACCGTGGTAGCAGAGCATTTAAAAACATTTGCAAGATTTAACCGTCAGGATATTCTCACAGCAAGAAGGCTGGCTGAACTTACAGGCGTTAATTATAAACTTACAAATAAAGCGTTGAATGTTCTTGTAGCTTGTGGGCTCGTTGTGAAGACCAAGCCCAAAGACTTACCAACAGGAAAAACCTATTTATTGAAGCCTGTTAAAGATTTTGATTTATCAAGAGCGTTGGAAATCTTTAAGAAGATAACAGAATACCTGAAAGGGCGTGGTGGGTTGAAAAAATTCTCACGCAAGACTATTCAAGAGATCGGTATGGTAGAAAAGATCGGAGAAATATTCAAAGCTGAAAAAATTGAGTTTAAGGAGAGTGGGGAGAGTGAAACTGCGTTTCAGTCTATTAAAAAAGAAATTCCTGTTGGAGATACTCAACCCACAGGGGGAGGTAACCATGAAAACGGAGCTCGAATTATCACAAGTCCAGGAGATAGTCAGGGGGTTGGAAGACTTAATAGCAGTTTTCAAGGAGTGGAATTTGGAACACAACCAGCAGGAGATCAACGAGAACCTGTTAATAGAGGAATTACAGAATCACACAAAAAGAAAGCGTTCTACATAGATTATTTTGATTTGAAGGTAATCATCGCTCAATCAGGAACTGAAAGTCATAAGTTTCTAATGGATAAAGACTATCGGTTTATAGAGCTATTCAATAACGAAGGAATCGGTAAATGGGTCATTTTCTTACTGACCAACGAACAATTCGAAACTATTAAAACAGAATTTGATTTTTCAAAAGTCGGTGAAAATGCAAAAAGGCTCTTTAGAGAGATTTATGATGTTGATTTGGACGCTTGGGTTGAGACTAATGAGCTGGCAACGGTTAAAAGATAAGTAAGGAGGCGTTCAGATGATAACACTACCAAAGAACAGCCGTGAGGTTATAAGAATATCGGTGGATAAATACGCTGGAAAGGATATAATAAACATCCGAGTTTTTTATGATCCTGGAACAGGAGAATACAGACCGACAAGAAAGGGGCTGGCAATAAGGGTTGAAATGTTAGACGATCTCATCGACGCTTTGAATAAGATCAGAGAGGAGATCGAAATAAATGACGGTGAAGATGAAGAATAAAATCAAGAAGATCGATGAAGGAATCTATAAGTTATTTGATGATCTCTTTGGTGAAGAAGCTAAACGATCCGATAAACGCTCTGATTATACTCAAAAGCAGGCAAGCATTAAACCGATCATCGAATACTGGAGAGTCTTTGAAGGGTTCAATAAATATTCTTACTTTGTAAAGGTCCCAGTTGAATTATCGAAATTCTTCAAAGGCTTTCAGGAAATCGCTGAGTATAGGGATCCTTTACTCAGGGTTATAGCTAAACAGTATAAACTAACCGTCGATGA
>DQYP01000167.1 GCA_011043375.1 Thermotogaceae bacterium
GTGCATCGCTTCCTGCAGTCATCGGTTTTTTATATCTACTCGCAAGCTCTTTCGCCTTGTTATTTAGATTCGAAACTCGACGCCCTTTCTGAACGGGTGTGCCAGCACTACCAACCCTCCCTGCTCCTTCACCTCTTCCATAACCTCTCTAAACCTCCCCGACCTCTCCTCCTCATTCAAGAACAAGACCAACACATCCCCATATTCTGTCCTCATCTCTGCACCCACAATCACAAAATCCTTCTCAATCCCACTCGCAACCAAACCGCCTTTTATCGTGTCGTGGTCGGTTACAGCAACGCCGTCAAGCCCCTTCTTCCTCGCTATCTTTATTATCCTCGCAGGCTCAAGCACAGTAATCGGCATTCTCGCGAGTTTTCTTCACCCTATCGGGAGAGATATTTTTGACAATGCCGCAGTGGACGCAGTACGCGTGTGGTTTTAGGCCCCTGCTTCGCTCCTTCTCACTTCAAGTCCTTCTCACTTCAAGAATTTTAATCTTCACCCGATGGCATGGTTGCGGATAAACTCAATCACAATGGGGTTTTCTTTGGCGTAGATGATGCCTTTGCGTGTTCTGTAGTCTTCCGATTCTTCGAAGTGGTTTACTACCTTTTTTAGGTGAATTGGTTTTATGTTAATACGTCTCCCTCCTACGCCTTAGAATAACTTCGCTGATTACCCATTTGCTAAGCCTTAGACTTATTAGCATATATGCCATCTGCTTAATAAGGCTCCTTCTAAATCCAGCTTCTTTTGCTTTCTCTAAAAGTATTCTTTCTACCACCAATAAACTATATTTATGTGGTGTTTTAAAATCGTTTTTGAGTAGTTTCTTCCTTTCACTCGTTTCATCACCTAACTCAGTTAATAGTCCTTCAATTATTTTTGGAACGAATCCATGAGCGACTTGATGCAATTCCGCAACTAAAGAACAATGAGCTTTTACAGAAAATGTTACATTATTCTCCTTTGCTATATCGATAAATCTGTTAATTTCTTCTGGGTTCATTTTTGAAAGATGATGAAGCGTTGCATAATATACAAAAAGTGTGCAAAGTTGCTCAGGGATTATAGAATGAATGATTACAGTCACAAGCTCCATCTCCTGCCTCAAGACTTTGATATTATTGCCTGATATATTTATCTCTGTTACATATTTTTCAAGCTTTCTTTTATCTAGATATTGAACATAACTCGCCGATATTCTTTGATATACATCTATATCATAGACATCCTTCTTGTGTGGATCCAAGTGTTCACACTCTCTTGCATCATGAAACATGCGTTGTGATGCGTCGGCTTGACCTTTAATCTCTATATAATTCGACTGAAGCATTGTCTCGGCAGCTTTTTTATATTCTACATCCGAGCTGAAATGAATAATATCAACATCATTCGGAGTTGCTGGAAAAGGCATAATACTCTTGAAAATAGCATAATTAACACCATAGGAATTGAAGAGTTTTGCGATTCTGACTGCAGTAGTTGTCTGTTTATTATGTTTCTCACACTCTTTTTGATAATTCAATTTTAATCCAAACTCCACTAATTTTCCTTGACTGTTTAAAGAGTCTAAATAATATAGCCCTATTTTGTTCTTGGTTGCATAAGAGTACAGCTCTAATGCTTCATCGCTATTTTCAGGTAACTCTTGCTTTTGCTCTGGCGCAAATGGAGAGCCTATTATTTTTAAGAGCTTTAGAGTTGCATTCATTTAGACACCTCCTTTTCTATTTCGCATTGCAGTTCCTCCAATTTCTTGGTTCCATCCAAAATCACCATCCCGTGTTCTCTTCCAACATATAAATACCTTTCTCTCCTATCTTTTAAATATGCTACTGAAGGCGTGTCATCTTTTCTTTGGTATGCTATCTCTTCAGGAACATCTATTAAAAATGTTAAATCTGGCACTGGAAAGAAAAGGAATAGTTTGTTTAGTAGGTTTATGACTCGCTCCTTTGAATAATTCATATCCACCGAAAGGTCGGTGATTACTGTGTCATAAATATATCGATCGCAAACGATGTTTCTGCCAAAGATCAGCGGAAGTTTTATTTTGAAAAAGATTTGGAGCATGTAATCG
The DNA here is from genome assembly GCA_011043375.1 of Thermotogaceae bacterium. Taxonomy (GTDB): domain Bacteria; phylum Thermotogota; class Thermotogae; order B21-G9; family HyVt-16; genus HyVt-16. The sequence goes on from DQYP01000167.1 coordinate 2,087, forward strand.
AACAGCAAAAGCTGCTGGTAAACTTTTGATAAAAGATAATGTTTTTTGATTGCCTTTCGTTTTGTGCTGACATATTCTGAGTACTTTTTGAAGATGTCTTTTTTATGCAGAAATACGAATTCTCCAATTAAGAAAAAAGGTTTTAATATGAAAAGACTCAGCCTTGCATACACATATTTGCATTTAATTCCTCTTTTATTCACTAATTCAACCAGTTCTTTTGAGAGCGTTGTTTTCCCTGTGCCATCTATTCCGGTGAAACAGATTAAAAAACCTTTAGATTTCATTTTTCATCACCTATGTGATTGTAATAAATTTTTTCTATTTTTCCCAACATTATCCCATGAATAGGGCATTAGTTTCGCCCTCATGTTTAACTTGAGGGTAGAATAAGGGTTAAAGGCGAGAAAGGGCGTCCAAGAAGGAGAGCAAGGGAAATAGTAGCGGATGCTTTCTGCCTACGATACCGGAAATATACGTAGATATCACAGCTCAGGAAACGCGGAATAAAGAGTTGCATACAAGAGAAAAAGCGAAAGAGGAAGAATCCAAAGCCAGGAAGACGAACACGGTTTAATCTTATCGTCGTATAAAAGAAGGGCTGTGGAACGGTTTAATGGCTGGTCGGATGCGTTAAAACGCGTCGCTCTTCGATATGAGTGGTTAGAGGCGACCTTTTTGGGTTCCACACTATAATAAACAAATCTTCACGAGATTACCTCCTTGTAAACTCTCTCAATCATCTTAGCAACCCTACCCCACGTATAATATCTTTTAAGTACTTCTTTCCCTCTTTCAATTTCACTATCGATGCTTGGATCAGAGAAGATGTTTTTAACATTTTCTACGATTTGTTTTGGAATATCTTTTGCCATATCTATAGGATAACCACCTATTTCTGATAAGATATGCTTTAAACCTCCTGCATCCGCTAATATCACAGGTATACCACTGGCAATAGCTTCAAGTGCAACCAAACCAAATCCTTCCCCAATAGAAGGTAATATAAAAACATCTGCAATCGAATAATATTTTAATAAGTCCTTCTCATCTACTTTCCCTGTAAAAATACATTTATCAAAAACATCTAAATTCTTAGCTAATTGCACTAACTCCTTTTTGTACCCCTGGTCTTCTCCAATAAAAACAAATTTGATATCCGGATAATCGTTATTTATTTCAGGAATTGCTTTTATTATATGCTGCGCTCCTTTGTATTTTACCAATCGAGCAACAAAAAGAACCACTTTTTCTGGACTTCCTATGTTTTTTAATAATTTCTTTGATTTTGTTAAATTATCAAATTTTTCATAATCAACTCCGTTTGGAATAATTCTAATTTTATCTTCTGAAATATTTAATGACTCATATTGTTTTTTGTTTTCCGAGGTAAGTGCAATTAGCTTTTTCGCAGTATTTAATGTAAATCTTCCTTCTATTTTATCATAAAGATCCTTAAGAAGAACAATGATAGCCTCTCTCTGCGTTGATAATAGATCATGCGCAGTAAAAATAAAGGGGATTTTTCTTAACCTGCAAACCTTCGCTGCCATGTTTGATTCAGCGCCCATATACACATGACCGTGTACGACATCATATTTATGAATGTGTTTTAATAAAAAAATAAACATTGAAGGATTGCTCATGTGCATCCAAAACTGAAAGATAGGCTTAAATCTGTAAACCTTCATCCCTTCCATATGTTCAAATTTGGGTAATGCAGGATTGATCGATTTTAAAGTAAAAGGACGTGAGGTCGAAAAACCTCTTATATCTTTGTTGTGCATAGACATTGTTGTAAGCACTGTTACCTCGTGTCCTAATCTAATTAACTCCTTTGAAATTCTATAAACGTGATATTGAGATCCGCTTATTGATGGGTTAAATCGTTGAGTGATTTGAAGTATTTTCATACTTTATTCTCACATTTATTCCATATCTGTGATGCAAAATATCTGAGAAATGAAACCTTTTTAGATAAATTTGATAATCTAACGTCTACAATTTTTCTAA
>DQYP01000244.1 GCA_011043375.1 Thermotogaceae bacterium
ATATTTATTTTCCAGTTCTAAGAGTTTGTAAGCGAATTCCAACTCCGATATTATCCTTTCAGCCCAACTATTCTGGCTTCTGAATTTTCTGATGAAAGTGAGTTTTTCCAATATTTCCATAGACTTTCACACCTCTTTACTTTTTTAAATGATTCAAAAAGGAATTCAAACCAATTTCCACATCTCCATTGCTCTTGTTGATCATAAAATGACTATCATTGAATACGTTACCAAAAATATTTGCAGTTTTCACTTTTTCACCTATATAAATAGCCAATCCTTTTTTTGCAAAGTGTGAACCTTGAACGATCAACGATCCACCCTTAGCTTCAATAGCAGGAACTCCAGAATTTTCTGAATCCCAATCAAGGAAATTACACGTCGAGAATACAACCACTCCGTTGCTTATCGAAGCTATCTGTTGTGTTGGACCCCAAAAACTCGAATTGCTGATGAAAACATTTCCAGCTTTCACATCCACCGTGGGTCCTGAACAGTTAGAAGCGTTGACAAATTCACCGTTCACTATCAAAATACCTGGAGCTTGTGTATCCCTTACCAACAAGGAACTCTGAGAACACCAATCAGCTCCTATTCCCACAAAATTACCATTGCAACCAGAACTTTCAAATTCATAACCGATCTTTGCACCCCAAACGAAAGTGTTTAAAACATATTCCCAATCGGATCTTCCAAAAATAAAACCAATCAAATTTTCACTCATGTATCCTATCGGTCTACCCGGTGAAGCAAAAAAGGTCCAAAAATTCGGATTGAAATGGACATTTTCTATCCTACCTATATCCGTACATCCATCTATTTTCACTCCAACTTTTAAAGGACATCCAAAAACATTTCGAATATAGTGAAGTTCATGTGGTCTTGAAAAATCGATTCCAATATACGGATTTACCAAGGTAACATTCTCCACGGAGATACTTTTCACACTCAATGCCTTTTTAGATATAGCTATCGATGGAGGGTATGGAACTATATCGAAGGGATCTTGCTCAGGATAAAATATGGTAATGCCTCTGATAGAAGATGAAGAGTATAAATTGAACAATGGTTCATCATATGGATTATTTCGGCCGCCATATGCAGCAAACACGGTGCCTTTGATATTATCCGTCATTCCAAGGTATTCTTGACCGTGAGGAGTTTGCCATACTCCCTGTATCGTAACATTAGGTAGAATTTCCACACTTCCCATTACTGTGTAAACACCCGCAGGAAAGTAAAGAACTCCTCCCCCACTTTCGTAAACCCTTTTGATGATATCGTTGATAGCCTTTGTATCATCTTTCTCGTCGTTTGGGACAACATTAAAATCCAGTACATTGAAGAAAGCGTTGGTAGCATTTCCAAATAATATTACCCCACAAAACGCAATCAATAACAGTAGGATTATTCGCATCTTCATATTATCACCCCATTAATTATTAAGCTATTCTTGACCTCCTCACTTCTTGATATTCGATGTCTTCTCTGTAAATTCATTGAGGGCTGTTAGAATGAAGCAGAAACATAAAGATTAGGAGGAAGAATCTTCCCAAAATTCTCATTGGGTTCATCTCCCATTATAAATTTGAGTGTTCCACCTGATAATATCTCTTCATGAGTTATCCATGCCCTATTTATCTCTTCACCGTTTAGATACACTTTTTGAACATAGATATTCTTTTTTGAATTATTTTCAGCCAGGATGGCAAATTTTTTACCATTTGGAAGATTTATGACTGCCTTTTCAAACAAGGGAGAACCAAGTATGTAATATGGGGTTCCTGGGCAAACAGGATAAAAGCCCAGTGCACTGAAAACAAACCAAGCAGACATTTGGCCACAATCCTCGTTTCCGCACAAACCAGCCGGGGTATCTCCATACAGATTATCCATTATGTATCTAACCATTTTTTGTGTTTTCCAAGCTTTTCCAATGTAAACATACAAATACGGTATATGATGAGAAGGCTCGTTTCCATGGGCATATTGGCCAATCAGTCCTGTGATATCTGGAGGTCCCTTAACCTCACTCGATGTTGAAAAAAGTTCATCTAACTTTCTCTCAAATTCCCTTTCGCTTCCAAATAAATTGATCAATCCATAGACATCGTGAGGAGCAAAAAATGTCCACTGCCATGCATTTCCTTCCGTGTAATAATTATATGCAATTGTTGGATCAAAATTTGAACCGTCTGATACAAAATCGCCATTTGAATCTTTCCCTCTCATAAATCCCGTGTATGGATCGAAAAGGTTTTTGTAATTTCTGGATCTTTCAATGAGGATTTCATAATCATCCTCAAAACCTAATTTTTTTGCAACTTGCGCCACACAGAAATCGTCATAAGTGAATTCGAGGGTTTTAGAGGTCGCTTCTCTTACTTTATCTGCTGGTATGTATCCAAATTTCATATAATAGGTTAATCCCCTTCGAGATTCATAATATCCAGAATCCTCCTCAAAGGCATCCTTTCTTAAAGCCTCATATGCTTTCGCTAAATCAAACCCCTTTAATTCTTTCACTATTGCGTCAGCGATAACGGAATCTGCATGAGTACCTATCATACAGTTGGTATAGCGATTCGCCTTGTACCATTTTGGAAGCCAGCCTCCTTGTTCATATATGTCGAGTAAACTTTTAATCATATCAATATTTTTCTCGGGTTGAATTATCGTGAACAACGGATGCAAAGCTCTGAAAGTATCCCAGATTGAAAAAATAGTGTAATGATCATATTCAGATGTGTATATCCTATCGTCTGGACCTATGTATTCCCCATTTATATCTGAAAACAAGCTTGGATGAATAAAAGAGTGATAAAGCGCTGTATAAAATTTTCTAAGATTTTTCTCATCTTTCGAATAGATCTCTATCTTCAATAATTCCCTTCTCCAAGCTTCTTCAGCCTGTTTAACAACCCTATCGAAATCCCAATCGGGTATTTCTTCAAGGTTCTTTTTAGCTCCTTCAATACTAACGTAAGAAATTCCTATCTTCACTAATATTTGTTCACCATCTTCCGTTTTGAAACCAACATACAATCCTGCAGGTTGCTTAGTGACAGATATTTCCTTTCTACCTGGCAAAGGTAAAAAGACCCTCCATGCCCCAAACTTCTCGAAAGGCTTTGAAAACTTGATAACAAAGTATACCGTATGAGGTTTGGCAGCACCACAAAAATGTCCGCCTGTTATGTGACCAACTATTTCATCCTTACCCACTATCCTCGCATCGACTTTCTCAGATGCATCTCCTATCCTGTGAAACAAATCGAGCAAAACATAGGATTTATCAGATTTTGGGAAGGTATACCTATGAAAAGCCACTCTCTTTGAGGCTGTGAGTTCAACTTTTATTTTATAGTCATCAAGGTAAACAGAGTAATAACCGGGTTTGGCTTCTTCAGTATAATGTTTGAATTTTGAACGATAACCAAACCACGTGTTTTTCTTGGGGCCAGGTATAACCTTCAATTCACCGACAATTGGCATGAGCATGATCTCACCATAATCAGCAGCACCGGTCCCACTCAAATGTGTTTGACTAAATCCCATTATAGACTCATCAGAGTAGTGATATCCAGAACACCAGTCCCACCCAGTTGTTCCTGTATCTGGACTTGGTTGCACCATACCAAACGGGACGCAAGCTCCTGGAAAGGTGTGACCATGTTCAGCTGTTCCAATAAAAGGATCAACGTATCTGATGGGATCAATTGACCCGGCAAAATTCACACAAAGAAAGAAAATCACAAAGAGTAAGAAGCTCAGATAACCCTTTTTCATCAATTTTCATCACCTCGATTGTTCCAGTGAAATAATATAAACCTTTAAATCTTTCTCACTGAGTTTTTCTCCATCTTGAGAAGATTCAAACCCCATCTTAATATTTTTAACGAATTCATGAAACCCCATCCAACAAACGGTACTATCAACATCATTGGAGAATTTTTTTACCTTTCTAAAACCCATATTGGTGAGTACACCGATTTCCTTCAATTCGGGCGACTCAAAAGCTATTGCGATGCATTCAGAATTTCCTGAGGTGATTTTTGAAAGATCGTTAATTTCTATTTCCTTTTTCACTACGAT
>DQYP01000274.1 GCA_011043375.1 Thermotogaceae bacterium
AATTTACCTAAATGGAAAGAGATTAATTGTGAACTCTCCCGAAGATGCAATTAAGAAAGGAATTGCATTAATCACTGAAGACAGAAAGAAGTTCGGTATGCTTATAGGAAGAAATATCGTTGAAAATACTGCTCTTGTTCACACAGAAAATTTTGGTGGTATATTGCTAAATCACACAGAAGAAAGAGAACTAACATATAACGTAGTAAAAAAACTTTCAATTGCTGTGCAAGATGATTCTCAAAATGTTGAAGAGCTTTCCGGAGGAAATCAGCAAAAAATGATGATTAGTCGATGGCTTTTGGATAATTTTGAAATATATATTTTCGACGAACCTACTAAAGGAGTAGATATTGGTGCAAAAGAACAGATATACCAATTGATGACTGAACTTGCAAAAAACGGGAAGTGTATTATAATGATATCTTCTGATATGCCCGAACTCATTTCGCTAAGCGATCGAATAGGGGTTATGCGAAGCGGAAAATTGGTTGAGATATTGGACAACAAGGATATTTCGGAAGAAGAGCTCATAAAGCATTTTATCGGAGTTTAACTTTTTTACGGAGGGAATTGAATAATGAAAGCTAATAATTCCAAAGTAAAGGCAACACTTCCGAGGGGTAAGACTTCAATATTTAGAAGCCAGTGGTTCTTTCTTTTTGTTGCAGAAATTGCCATCGCAATTGTGACAGGAATTGTAAACCCAAGGTTTTTCACAACGAGTAATATAATGAACGTTCTTGAGCAAATAGCTGTTCTTGGCATTGTATCTTCTGGAATGACTTTTTTAATTATCTCTGGAGAGATTGATATATCTGTTGGTGCAAATATTGGACTTTCTTCTTGTGTTATGGCTATGATGATTAGAAGTGGTAATGGATATCTTCTTCCTGTTTTGGTTGGAATTGCCTTAGCAGTGTTCAATAGTTTTCTTGTAGGTCTCACTGCAAGAGTTTTCAAAGCACCGTCCTTTATAACATCTTTGGCATTTATTAGTGTTTTTCAGGGTGTTGCCTTGGCTATAACTAAAGGTTCTTTTCAAACTATCTACGGCAAATTTGAATTCATAGGGACTACAAGACTTTGGAAAGTCCTTCCGTTGAGTTTTATTATAAGCATCGCGGCATATATTGTTGCTCACTTTTTGCTTTCTTACACAAAACTTGGAAGGAGAACTTACGCGGTTGGAAGTAATCCTTCAGCTGCTTTTCTATCAGGCATATCTGTAACTAAGACTAAATTAACGGTTTTCTTGTTGAATGGGGCATTTGTTGGTATTGCTGCAATGGTTTTGCTTTCAAGAATTGGGGCCGCTCAACCTTCTACTGGTAGTGAAATTGGACTAAAAACCATTGGTGCAGTAGTAATTGGTGGAACACCTCTTTCTGGTGGTAAAGGAAGGATTGTAGGTACATTTTTTGGTGTTCTTTTAATGGGGTTGATTTCCAACTCATTGAATATGCTGAGAGTTAATCCATATTTCCAAACAGTTACTTTTGGAGCCTTGATTATTGCATCTCTGGCTGTGAGTGTACTCAGCACGTACAAAGGGCGCAAAAAAGTCATTTGAACTTCTTAAAATTCTTATAAGGAGAAAGGGAAAGTGTTTAAAGAGCAGAATTTCCAGATTAAGAACCGTAAAATTCGTGAGCTATATATAAATGAGAAAAGAAAAGAACCGGAGAGATTTTTGCGAAGGCTAGACCTCTCATGGAGTATTTGGATGTTTGGCATTGAACCGTTTGAAAATTCATTGGGAAGGCTCAAAAGAAATGGATTGAATTTCGTTGAAGTAAAAGGTGATACATCCATAAAAGTTGACGAAATAAAGAATGCTCTAAAAAAATATGAAATGGAAGTCTCCGGTGCTTGCGGGTTGTTCCCAACTGATAGAGATCTTTCAAGTAATGATAGAGAGATTAGAGAAAACGCCGTGAATTATTTAAAGGACCTAACAGAATATGTCTCATTGATCGGTGGAAAATATATTGTTATTGTTCCAAGTGCAGTCGGCAGAAACACAGCGCTCGATTCCGAAGAATTTTCCAGAAGTGTTCAAGCATTAAAGAGTTGTTCCAAATATTTCTCGAAAAATAAAGTAGCCGCTGCAGTTGAACCAATCCGCTCGGCTGAAGTGAGTCTTGTCCATACTGTCGATGACGCTCTGAAGTATATTAATGCGATAAATGATTCTGCAATAAGCCATATAAATGGAGATATTTATCATATGTTAAACGAAGAAAGCCACATAGGAGAGGCAATACTGAAGTGCGCTGATAAGCTCATAAACCTTCATATTGCCGATAGCAATCGTGATGCACCGGGAAAAGGAATGATAGATATCGATGTTGTAATAATGGCAGCATATATTGTCGGTATGAATCAACCAGGGCGTTTTTTGACGTTTGAGCCCCTAGGGCCATATCCGGATCCATACGTCCTCTCAACTCAGAAATGCATGGTAGACATAATGGACAATTTAGTCAAAGAATCAGTTAGTTATTTTAGGGAGAGAGAAGAATTTGTTCGATCACTTGAATAAGGGGGTGTTTTGATGAAAATAGGTTTTCATACAGATGCTTTTAATTCGGCAGTTTTCAGCTTTGAGAAAGCTCTTGAATGGGCTAAAAAGAACGATGTTTACTATATCGAAGCTGGAGTAATAGAAGGAATTTCATGGATACATGGTCTTGGTTATTTTCCTCACATTTCGCTTACTGAAGATCCAATAAAAATGAAGAAAATGATGGAAAGTTATGATGTCCGTTTTTCTCAGATTGACGCAGCCTATCCACTTTCCGGGAATGAAGGCCTGTATTATGGAGTAGCATATGTTTTGAAATCCATTCAATGGGCGAAGCTTGTAGGTTGCCCGAACATAGCTACAACCGATGGCTTGAAAAAACCAATTTATCTTAGTGAAGAAAAAGCTCTTGAATTAATGAAAAGGGCATATACAACCATTATTGAATATGCAGAGCTTTACGAGGTAAACATAAATATTGAAGTTCATGGATATTTTACAACAAACCCAGACCTTCTTGAAAAAATGCTCAACTTTGTTGACAGTGATCGACTTGGCTTGAACCTTGATACTGGCAACAGTTTTATAGCTGGAAGGGACCCTGTTGAATTTTGCAAACGTTTTATCAATAAGATAAAGCACGTCCATATAAAAGATGTTCCTAAAAGCTTGGCGGATTCATCGAGAGGAAAAGATACTGGGATTGGGATCAGCCATTCTGCGGTCGGTGAAGGTGTAAATGCCAACAATATCAAAACGATAATTGGTTTGCTTAGAGATAATGGCTATGATGGAACCCTGAGTATTGAATGTGAGGGAATGGGGGGCCCTCTTATTGAAAAGTCTTTACATTGGTTGAGAAAAACTCTTGAAGAACTTGGAATACCCGAGGAAAAGTAAAACGGGTTGTATAACATATTTTGTGTAAACTCTCCAAACACCAGATTAGACATAGGATTTTATCCCAATCTCTCAACCTAAACTTCCATTTTTTGGATATGTTATTAATGGCTAAATATGCCAGTTTCATAAGCGCCATATCATTGGAAAACACACCCCTGTTCTTCGTTACCTTCTTCAATTGCCTGTTTAACGATTCTATGGGGTTTGTCGTGTAAATCTCTTTCCGATAGCATTACAGACCTCGTACACGTTCTTCATCCCTCGATAGCTCCGAGTAGATTGGTTCTATTCTTCTCTCAAGAAGGTCTTTTTTTGGAGGGTAGTGGGTCGATTTTTATGGCCTCACCGAAGGACGGATTTACTCATATGTAACGAATGTGGTTACATACCTTTCTGAGAAGGAGCACAGCTTTTGTTTCAAGTGATCGCAGAAAGATACGAGAGGAACAACGTAATAGTCATAACGAGCCTCGAAAAACTCACCGGTACCATAATAGACAGATTAATTCACCATTGTCATTTACTGTCCCAACTTATGCACTTCGAGTTAACAGAATGAAGGAAAGAAAAACAGGTCATTGAAAAAGGCATGGAATCATCGTATATTCGTGGTGACTAAACCATACG
>DQYP01000135.1 GCA_011043375.1 Thermotogaceae bacterium
AAATAACCAGAAAATATCTCTTGCGTCAAAGCGCGTCAAAGCGCGTTTTTGAAAATAACGCACGCAAGTGACGCATGCAAGCGCCGCGCTTATGTTGATGTCTCTTGCGTCAAAGCGCGTTTATTTTTCCACTTACAAGAATTTATAAGATTCAATTTAACCCTTAATTCGCATTTTTAAAGTACATTCGTATAAAACAGAAAACCTCTATTAGGGAACAGATTCGTTCTATGCGAGAAGAGCTGAAGTTTTTCTCCGAAAAACGTTTGCCTAACTATAGATATTCAGATAATTATTTAGTCCCCTTTAGGGGACTTGAGCTTTCAGACAACTGCTTTAGCTGTTGGCTGTTTTGAAATGATTTTTCTGAAAATATATAGGTATTTTTTAAGTCCTTGCTGCTCGCTTGCCCACCTACGAAAAAAAACAACATGCCTAATGAAACGTCTGGTGGTGAAAAAAACCGCGTCATTGATAAACAAGAGATTGACAATATAAACCAGAGTTATTTTGAATTGACAAAGGAAACTGAGAATGCGCCAATCTTCATACCGGCTCATGCAACACGTCAAGAGCAAATCAAAAGTAGCGGCTATCGACAAATTAAATATAAATGGACTGTTCTAATACATGGTAGAAAGCATACGTTTGAAGCACGTTTGCACACAGCAACACTTTATGCGCCAGTAGGCACACCATCAAATTGGCGCATAACCCGGTTTGTTCACGGAACGCCAACGGGAGAAGCGAAAATACGAATTTGTTCAAGTAGATGCACAAGCCAATATGTGGGTGTTAAAGAGTGGCACGAGGCCGCAAGAGCCTTTGTACAACAAACCGCCACTGAAAAAGCGCAAAAAAATAGGTTGAAACGAGGACATTTTAAGGAGAATAATTAAGATGGATGTGGATAGAGAAATAGACTATTTGGTAGGTTATCAATATCGAACCCTCAGTCAAAATGGTCATGTCATACCAGAATACCTCATACCCTGTTATTCGCGTTTGGCCGCCATTGCGAATTTAGTGGCATTGGAGAACCCGACTATGAAGGTGATTGCTGCCTTACTTCGCGTTGGTGTGTTAGATGAAGAAGAAGATGTTCGTAGAGAAGCACTGTTAGGATTGGTCAAACTCAATCCTGAGATTGCGAAAGCGGCGCTCGTTGCTGGTACTTATGACGCTGACTATCAAGTTAGAGCGACGGCAATAGAGGAATTACACCGAATCGATCCGAATTTAGCGATAGAAACAGCTCAACGGTTAAAAGACGATGAAGATGAAATGGTTAGAGATTATGCGGCCGAGTTATTAGGATTACCCTATACGAAATCTCGCCCGCCTGGGGATCAATCCCCAGGCTCAAAGCTCAAGTCTGCTAAAGCAGACTAACCTAGGTTTAGTTTTCGTAGTGCCCTTTAGGGTACTTGAGCTCTGAGCGCAGAGGAACCGCTCATGGCGATAGTGGAAAACTTGATCATCGAGTGGCATGAATCGGAAGTTTGCTAGTGCAGGATCGCTCCAATCCTCAGACCATTAGCCAGTGGGGGCTCATGGCTAATAGCGGTAGGAGCTTAAAGCCGACTGAATTCCAGTGCCCTTTAGGGTACTTAAGCTTTCAGACAACTGCTTTAGCTGTTGGCTGAAATGGTCTCGAAACTTCCGCTTTATTGCACTAGTTTATTCGGGATAATCATCTTGAATCACTTCAGGTTTTGTCTTGGTTTTAGACAAACCTTCAGAACGTTCAATGAAGTCCAAAAAAGCTTTTCCACCGGGTACCTCTTTGACTAACTCTAGGATATCCTTATGATTATTATCCTGTTTCAAAGTCGCAACCACTTCTTTCATCACCGGCAAAAAGACGCCAACGTTCATAATGACATTCAACAGCGAGTTGAAAGGTGTATTGGCGGTTTGAGGAATCTCACCGCCGCTGATCGGTTGGGCTGGCGTCAAACCTTCCATGCCATTAATATTGAGAAACTTAATACTGTCGATTTTTTCGGCAGGTAACATGAGGCTTTTAACGATCTGCGGCAACACCGGAATAAATTCCTGAACAATTTGAGCATTAATTCTTTGCTGGCTGATGGCATTTTCGGCCTCAACTTGAGCCTTCATGACATTAGCTTTAGCTAAACCTGTTTTCATCAAAGCCTGAGCGTCTTGTTCCGCTACTACGCCATTCTGTTCAGCCGCCTCTTGTTTTGCTTTTGCGACTTCTCTAATCCTATAGCTCTCTCCTTCTACCTCCGCCTTAATTGATGAAAGTTGTTGTTGGGCCTCTATCTCGGACTTAATGCCCTCAATTTCTTTTTTCCCATCGGCTTCTTGTATTTCGGTGGCATTTTTTGCCTTTACAACCGCTTTATTTTTTTCCTCCTCTTGTAGTGCAACATTGGTTGCTAATTCCATTGTCTTCTGTTTTTCTTCTGCCAGTTCTAGCTCCCTTTTCTCCTTATCAAGGTTTTGCTGATGATCTTTCTTTCTGATTTGTTCTTCTCTTTCCTTGTCTTTGAGACGATCCTGATTTTCCGCTTCTTGACGTTCTTGCTCTCTGGCCTTTTCTTTAAGTTCTTCTTGATGCTCCCATTCTTTCAGTGCGAGCTCCCTCTCATAGCCTTTTTGGCTTAGATTATATTCCTCCTGTTGACGATTTTCCTCCCTCCTCTTGTTTTCAAGGTAGATTTCAAGTTCCGTCTTTTTACGTTCTTCTGCTAATCGATCTTCCTCCTGTTTACGAGCTTCATCCCTCCTCTTGTTTTCAAGGTCGATTTCATGTTCCTTCTTTTTACGTTCGTCCTCCTTCGTCTTGTCTTCAAGATCGAATTCATGTTTCTGATTTTTACGTTTGTCCTCCCTCTTCTTGTCTTCAAGGCCGAATTCATGTTCCTTATTTTTAAGTTCGTCTGCTATTTTCAGCTTTTCAATAGCTAGCTCTTTTTCCTGAACTTTACTGAGTTTTTCTATTTTTCTTATTCCCTTTGAATCCTCGGTATTTTTAGGATCATGTGCGTCAAGAGGTAACTGGCGGAGCTGTTCGATTGACACTTCACCTATTCGATATCCGTTAAAGATGACTTCTTGAGTTTTTTCAACAAGTTCTCCGTTTGGTGCTAATCGCTTTAATATATCTTCCTTGATTTGATCATCATTATCGTTGATTTTTTCAATCTCGATACTTTGTATAACTGACTTAAGGGCCGTCAGTAAGCCACTTTTTAAGTAGTTTTCAACCGATTTATTCTTGAAAGTTTCTTTACATCCTAACTTTTCTGCCACCCAGAGAAGATCATTGTTCGTGTTATTCACACCAACCTTAAACACAATTTTAATTTCGACACGAACACCATCTTTACAACGAAGGCTTTCTTGCTCCACTCGCTCAATCACTATTTCCTTCGTTTTGAGATCGAACAATTTGGTTTGATGAATGAAAGGAAATACAAAGGCCGAAACCGTACAAACCTGATACTGTTTGTCCCAAAAGGAACTTTTAAGAAGTACCTGGCTCGGCTCTAATTTTTTCATGGCAGAGATAGTCAGCAGCAACCCCAGCAACAAAAAGCTACCTACAACCAACAGTATTGTAGACAGTAATCCCATTTTTGTACCTCAATAAATTTTGAGTGGATGTTAGTGATGGATTGCCATAATGAGACAAGATATTTTTGCCCATCACAACCCATTACCACCGCTTGTTTATCTAAACAGTCTATTTCATCAGCCCGATTTTAAGCCCCAACGGGGCGACATTAATATAGCCTGGGGCACCGCCCCAGGAAATCCAGCAAGCCCCAACGGGGCGACATTAATATAGCCTGGGGCACCGCCCCAGGAGCACCGCCCCAGGGATTCTGGGTATTTTTTTAGCCATTGAGTCGTACAATGGATTAATCTAGCGCAATAGGGGGCCATGCTTTAATTTGAACACATCCAAAGACTTGAAGGTTTCAACTCTGAAAATATTTATCTAAAAACCATTGACGTCCAAGATAAATCTTGGACT
>DQYP01000139.1 GCA_011043375.1 Thermotogaceae bacterium
ATAGATGATCTATACTTTAAATCGAGATGGTTCTTTCTGAGGTCTCTCAAGTATAATAAAACCTTTGGACGTTCCATGTTCTATTTGTCTATTCTCTCCACCAAAGAACAGAGAGAGCTTGAACTTCTAAATGAGCTCGATAAAGCAAAAAGTGATGATGAAAAACTCGAATTTTTGAATCGTTTGTTGTGCTCAAAGGATAATTTCAACAAATACATAGTTGATGAATACAAGGATTATCCATTGAAAGACCTCTACGTTCTCATAGAAGATATGTACAAATCTGGAAAAAATCTCAACGATTTGTTGAAAGATTTTGACATCGTGAACATCATAAAGATTCAAATAACTCAGGATGGAATAGATTATCTCGAAACTTCCTTTTTGTGTTTCAACGAGAAGAACTCCTATAGAATACTTGGAAAAATGAATGTGAATCTGAGATCATACCTGCTTTCTTTGAAAAACAGATTAGCGTCACTTGAAAAGAAGTATCCCGATTTTTCAGATAGAATCAAAGCACTCGAAGCTGTTGTAAACCAAAGGTTTTTAAAAGCCTATGCAGATTTCAAACATTGGTATGATAAAACGATAGAGATATTACCTGGGACCTGGAACAGATTCGCCGATTGGGAAAGGATATATTACGAATACGTTGATCTCTTAGTGAAACTATCAGTTATGAATCAAAACACCTATTCAAAGATAAAAGAAGTTATAAATAAACAAATATGGGTTTGTAGTTACATGAAAGATTCGTCTTGGGGCATACCTGATGATACTATGAGGTTCATGTCTGGCTTGGCCCAGGCCTTCATAGATAAGAAAATGTATCAAGAAGCTTTAACGGTTATGAAAGACGTGGTAAAGCTGTATAAATCTGCTTATGAATGGAACAAAGTGTTGTTGCCAAAATGGGAAGAAAAGGCAAATGCTGCGAATGCGAGCAATAAGATAAAACAGATATACAGCAGGATGAAAAACTTCGTGAGAAGTTATGAGAAACTTCAGAACGAGATTCAAAGCTTTATAGATGAACTCATCAAGGTTTATGGAAACGTTATAAAACTCAACGATCAAAAGGCCAGGAAGATGTACGAAAATGATTGGAGTACCAACATACTAACAGGAGAGAACAAAAAGGTAACTTTGGAAGAAGTGATAGATTACCTTAAGAGTGAGAAAAAGTAAAACTTTAAAAACTAAAAAGCAAAAAGCCCACATGGAAAAACGGGCTTTTTGCTTAAATATCGATTTTTTCGACAGTTTTTCTAAGATCATTTTCAACAACATGAAGGTATCTTTCAGTTGTGGTTAGTTGTTTGTGATTCATCAATCTTTTGATTTTGTAAATCGATACGTTGTTTTTCATGAGTATAGTTGCGAAGGTGTGTCTTAGCACATGGGGACCCATTTTTTTCTTCTCTATACCTGCTTTTGAGAAAATATTTTTAACCATCCTGTAAACATTGGTTCTATCTAACGGATTGTAGTTTTTTGTAACGAACAGGTAATCGTGTAAAAGAGAGAGTTTCTTTCTCAGCTCCAGATATTCTGAAAGGCTTTGGGTAGTTTTTTTATTTACATAGACGTAATCCATCTCTTGACCTTTTCTTCTAACCTCCAAAATCGCTCCTGATTCATCAAAACTCACATCATCGATTTTTAAATTAACCAACTCGCTGACTCGCAGTCCAGTGGAGAGAAGAAGTTTTATTATTACTTTATTTCTCAAACCAAGTAAATCGTCCTGTTCAGAATCCAAAACTTTCCTCAACTTTGAGAGCTCCTCATCACTCAAAAAGACTGGATTTTTAGTTCTTATCTTCGCAAAATCGATTAATCTGGCTGGGTTATTTTTCACATACTCACGGTCTTGAAGAAATTTATAGAAAGATCTTATAACTGACAGAGTCCTGTTTCGTGTTCTATCGGCAGTGTTCAGATCGAAGATGTATTCCTCTATATCGAAACGATCAACTTCTTCTATGTTCTTATCCAACTCTCTTATGTAGATCATGAATCTCTTCAATTCTCTTTCATATTCCCTTATGGTAGCTTGTGAATAATTCTTTCTCAAAAGATTTTTGATGAAGAGTTTCATCATTCTTTCCATACTTTACTGACCTCGTCAAACCAAGTTTTCTTCCTCATAAATAGAAAGGACATCGAGAAAAGCATCAACAATTTCTGGGTCGAATTGGATCCCAGAATTCTTCTTTATCTCATTTAAAGCTTCTTCAATACTCAAAGCTTTTCTGTAGCTTCTGTCACTTGTCATGGCATCGAATGCATCTGCAACCGCTAAAATTCTGGATAAAAGAGGTATCTCTTTTCCTTTTAAGCCATCCGGGTAGCCTGTCCCATCCCATTTCTCATGATGATGTCTGACTATAGGTGCCAGATCTTTCAGATAACTCATCTGGTTTATAACCTGTTCTCCCAATGTGGGATGTTTCTTCACTATTTCATATTCCTCTTTAGTTAGTTTCATCGCTTTATTCAAGATTTCATCTGGTATCCCGACTTTACCAATATCGTGTATTATACCAACCCAGTGGACCATATCCACATCTTCGGCACTCAGTCCCAATCTTTTAGCAATTTTCACCGAAATATTTGCGACCCTTTCTGAATGTCCTTTGGTATATTTGTCTTTCAATTCTATTATTCTTATCATCGATCTTATCACTTCTTTTTGAAATATCATTCGTCTTTCGTAGTCTTTTTTTGCCGATATGAATAAAGCAGAAATTTTCAGTAAAAGTTTCAACAATTCCAAAGTTTCAGATGAAAAATCCACCTTTTCTTTCATGTAATCTATTGTTATAAAACCCAGAACCTCTTTTCCATGCCTGAAAATACCGAGAATAGACTTCTTTGGTGTATCTTTCAACTCCGATTTAATTATTTTGCGTATATGCTTTGGAATCCTGGAACTTTGCAATATATCTTCTATAACTTTGATCTCTGAATTTTCACATTTCAGGTGTTCAAAACATTCTTCCTCAAAATGTATATCTTTGAGAAACTCCTTGTTGTATCCTTTCATGCTGATGAATTCCCAATTGCCATCATTGGTGCTTATGCATATTGTTCCAAACCTTGTTGCTGTTAACTCCAAGGCGAAATCGAAAACTTTGTCCATGAAAAACTTTAAATCTATGGTTGGTTCTATATTTGAGATAAATCTCAATATCTTTTCATATCTTTTATTTAAATATTTGAATCTTTTTAACTCTGAAAGCATGATAAAAACAATCGTCCCTATTGTAAAAAATCCCGATATGAGAAGACCAAAGGCGAGTTTTGAACTTCTGAGAAGGTCTATCAGACCCAAATTCATCAATAAAAAAAGCGAAAATGTGAACACCGAAATCGGTAAAAAGAGCTTGAACAATTTGTTGTGCATCTTAACCTCCAAATATGATCGGATTCTATTAACCGAAATTTTGGAAATATTAAAAAACCATTATTCCTACAAAAATGGTCATAAAACCTAAAAAACTTGATAATTCGTTTCGTGGATATTGAATTTTTATTCAAACTTTATGATAATTTTGATTCCATTATACCCTGTTAATGTGATCCTGTCTAATGTAACAAGAAATTGAAAAGGTAAAACAACAAAAAAGGGCTACACCTTGATAAAATATGTCTGAAAACAAACCCAAAAGGAGGTGTAGCCCCATGAAAAACATTCATCTGAAAATTATTGTACCACAAAAATTAGTATCCAAAATAACTAAACTGGTCTTTGAGAATACTAAAAGAATGTATCTTAGAAAATATCCAGATCATATCTTTTCCATCTTCCTCATCTTGATGTATTTGTTGAACATACAATCAGTAAGAAGACTCTATCAATATATCCTCGAAGGTAAAATAGCATTCAAAGGAAAACTTCCTTCAAGACAAACTGTATATTACAGACTCAAGTTTATATCCAAAAAGAAACTAAGCAAGAAGTTGAAAAAAC
>DQYP01000123.1 GCA_011043375.1 Thermotogaceae bacterium
AAGTCGCTGAGAAGGATAAAAGGTACATAATAGGATTGATGTCCGGTACTTCGGTTGATGGATTGGATGTAGCACTGACTTGGATATCCGGTAGTGGAAAGAAAAAGAATATGAGTGTCCAATTGATTGAGCATGAAATATATGAATATCCTCCGGAAATGATCAGAGAAATAAAGGATTGTTTTACGATCGAAACAGCAAGGGTTGATAAGATCTGTGAATTGAACTTCTGGTTGGGAGAGTTTTATGCGGATAAGATAATCGATTTTTTGAAGAGGATCAATATGAAACCTCAGGAGGTAGATTGCATCGCATCGCATGGACAAACGATCCATCATTTACCAAAAGGAAAATTTTTTAACAAACCATCTACCATGCAGATTGGGGAGCTCGATGTTATATCCCACAAAACTAAGATACTCACCATCGGAGATTTTAGGACAAAAGATATAGCTGCCGGTGGACAGGGTGCACCTCTTGTTTCGTATATGGATTACATACTGTATTCGAGTGATGAGAAATCGATAGCTGTGAACAATCTCGGGGGGATAAGCAATTTAACGTATCTACCCAAAAACTGCTCTAAAAAAGAAGTTGTTGCCTTCGATACAGGACCGGCGAACGCTCTGATAGATCTGGCTGCTGAACGTTACTTTGGAGTTCCATACGATAGAAATGGCGAGCTTGCTTCTTCTGGAAGAATAAATGATGAACTCCTTCAAACGCTGATATCGATCGAGAAACCTTTCGTGGAACTCGAACCACCAAAAACCACAGGAAAGGAAGTATACAATTCACAGTACATCGAAAGAGCGACTGAAAAATTTGATGATCTTGATAAACATGACTTGATCGCTACAATAACCTTTTTCACAGCATGGAGCATTCACGAAAATTACAAACATCATGTAATTCCAAGAGGTTTGGATTTAGTTTATTTCAATGGTGGAGGGGTTAAAAACAAAACACTGATGAAACACTTGGAGACATTCTTTGAGGAAGACGGTATAAAAGTGGATGTGGATGATAGATTTTCGAAGGCAAAAGAAGCCGTTTGCATGGCGATACTTGCCCATGAATTTTTGAACGGGGTTGCAAACAACGTTCCAAATGCAACTGGCGCGAGCGAAGAGGTCATATGCGGTAAGATCAGTTTTCCCATTTGATTAGTTTTTCGAGTTCATCGATGGTGAAACTCTTGATTTTTAGATCTCCGAATGTTTTTGGTATAACCATGTTTATCTTTTGGCCTGTATTCTTCTTGTCGTTTAAGATCTTGTTTATAACTTCATCAGTTGTTCTTACCTTGGGAAGCGATATTATTTTTTTCAATATGTTTCTCAACTTCTCGAGTAATTTTTCGTCCGTTATCTTGAGTTCAACACCGATTTTCGTTTCAGCTATCATTCCGATCGCAACCGCTTGTCCATGAGTTATGGAATAAGTGGATTCAAACGCATGTCCTATGGTGTGACCAAAGTTCAAGAATCTTCTCACATTCCTGTCGTATGGATCTTTTTCTACTATTTCAAGCTTTTTTAAAGCGGAGAATTCGGTTATCTTATATAGAAAATCCACACGTCTGATTTCATCAGATTCGATATTTTCAAAGAGTTCAAACTTTTCTCCTTCTATGACCGTCATCTTCAGCGCTTCGACCAAGCCTTCTTCGAATCTTCCATCATCCATGGAAAGCGTTAGACTAGGATCTATGTAAACATCATTGGGCATTTTGAATGTGCCCACAATGTTCTTAACCTTTCCAAAATTCACGGCGTTTTTTCCACCGATCGCCGCATCAACCTGTGCGAGTAAAGTTGTAGGGATGAACACGACTTTACATCCTCTTTTGAAGGTTGCTGCCACAAATCCAACAACATCCGTTACGGTGCCACCTCCAACACCAATTATCGTTGAATTTCGCGATGCATGGTGTTTCAGTAGAAAATCGTAGAGATATTTTAATTCATCGAAATTTTTCAATTGTTCTCCGTCTTCAACGATCAATTTACTGTGATCTTTGAAATATTCACTTATCAATTTATGTACCCTCTTTGATACTATGAAAAACACCTCGTCGTTTTTTTCGAGTACATTCTCGATGTATTTTTTGAGTCTTCCCAAACCGAATCTTATAGGATGAAATAAGTTGAAGGCTTCAAAATCATTCGAGTCTTCTTCAGTTTCTGATTCCAAGAATTTCAAGATCACTTTCATTGAGTCTTCATTGACACTCAATCCATCAGTTTCGATACTTTCAAATTCTTTGTAGAATCTTTCCCTCTCTTTCCATATTTTCAAGAGGACCTTGGAAACATCTTCATTCAACAATAATGGTCTGTTGGAAATATCCAACCGGCTTTTCAGAGTATCGATTGAAGCCTCTAAAAAATAGGTTTTGGCTTTTTTCTTCAAGAGTTCTCTGTTGATATCGAACAGGATCATTCCGCCACCAGTTGAGATGACACAGTTCTCTATTTCCAAAACTTCTTTTAAAACCTGTTTTTCCAGTTCTCGGAAATATTTCTCACCTATTTTTTTGAATATCTCTTTTATAGTCATTCCCATTTTTTTCTCGATGATCTCATCTGTATCGATGAAATTCCATCCCAACCATTTTGCAATGTTTTTGGCCACCTTTGTTTTTCCACTTCCCATCATTCCAACCAGTGCTATTCTTTTGGTTTTAGGAGTTTTTAACATCCATTTTCCACCTCTCGTGCATAACTTCAAAATTGTCTCCGCCGTATCGCTCTATCAATTCACATGCAATCACTTTCGAAACTACGGATTCCCCAACCACCATCGCAGCGGGTACAACGACCACATCAGAGCGAACATAAGGTGCTTCCTGTTCTATGAATTTTTTCAAATTAACAGATTTCAATCCTTTCGATAGGGTCGGGATTGGCTTTACAAGTGCTGTAACGATTATATCCTCACCGTTACTGATTCCACCTTCAATTCCACCTGCTTTGTTGGTTGCACGGGTGATTTTTTCATCTTGGATTTTGAATTCATCATGGGATTCACTTCCAAAACTTCTGTGAGTTTCAAGTATGTCACCTATCAGAACTCCTTTGATCGATGGTATTCCCATGAGTTCCATGGCAAGCTTTGAATCGAGTCTTCCCGTGAACTGGGAATAATTCCCAAGACCAGCTGGCACGTTCTTCGCAACGATCACAAACGAACCTCCAAGTGTGTCGCCATTTTCCTTGGTTTGATCTATGAGTTCTTTCATCTTCTGTGTCAATTTTAAATCAGGGCAATATACCTCTGATTTGTCTCTGAGTTCGATGAGCTTATTCATATCTTTGAAATTTAGATTATTTACTTCAAAGGGACCGATTGATCTTACGAAACCCTCGATGAATATGTTGAATTTCTCTAAGAATTGTTTAAAAAAACCGCCAATCGCAACGAGCATTGCGGTGGATCTGGCGCTTGATCTCTCCGCGTATATATTCAAATCGTCAAGGCCAAACTTTTTCCAGGCTGAGTAATCTGCATGACCGGGCCTTGGAACATATCTTGGATTCTTCGAAGAGTCTTTCGCTCTGTTTTTCACAACGAAAGTGATTGGGGCACCCGTTGTTTTACCATTCCAGAGTCCGGACGATATTTCAACTCTATCGTATTCTAACTTCATTCTCTTTCCTCTCCCGTATCCTCCCTGACGTTTCAACAACTCGTGGTTTATCCTTTCAACGTCAACCTCAAATCCCGCGGGGAAACCACTCAAAATGCCAAACAACGCATCACCATGTGAATCTCCAGATGTCAAGATTTCTATCATCCTATCAACTCCCGTGCCTTCTTCTCAAAATCCTGGGTTATTCTTTCTAAACCCCATATTTTGAAATTCTCTTTTGCCTGGTTTATCCACATCTCAGTTCCACTCACAAAATCCACACCGGCCTTTCGGGCCATGGAGAGTAATTTGGTTGTTTTTGGATTGTGAAC
>DQYP01000229.1 GCA_011043375.1 Thermotogaceae bacterium
GGTAAATCAATCCATAACATCATTCCAATTTCATCAGCTGCTTCAATATATTGCTTGGGTGGTATTTTAACGTGATATCTTATAAGATTAAATCCATTTTGCTTTGCAATAAGTAATTGACTTCGAATCGCTTCTTTGGATGGAGCGACATAACCAGTTTCCGGCCAAAAATCTTGATCGAGTAATCCTTTTATGTAAATAGGAACATCATTCAATAATATTTTTCCATCTTTTGTATCTATTTTTCTAAAGCCAATTTTTTTTCTAATTGTATCAATGTTTTTTCCATCCTTTAAAAGATTGATTCTTAACGAATACAACTTGGGATTTTCAAATGTCCATTTTTCGATATTATGGGGCTTAACAACAAAGTTCAAATTTTTGGATGAACCTTCGATTATCACTTTGTTTTCATCAAAAAGAAAATAATGTATTTCATCCCATTCCCCATGTACGGAAGTTTGAACTTTTATTCGTGAATCACTGATTTCAAATATGCACTTTTCAAAAAACGTGTTTTCTTTGAGTAGGATAAGTTCTGCATCTTGCCATATACCAATACAATTTCCATACCAATCCTGTTTGCCAACAACTCCATTAAATTGGTTTAGAGGTAGATCTTTAACATATACAATTATCTCATTTTCTCCTAATTTCAAGTGAGGTGTTACTTCAAACTCAAAACTGTCAAATCCTCCAAGGTGTTTGAAAATCCTATCTCCATTTATATATACTGTACACTCATTATCAACGGCATAGAATTTCAAGAAAACTTTCTTGAATTTTTTATTTAAATAAATGGTTTTTTTATACCAAACCTCATGACTAACTGGCTCAGGGTAAGTTTCAGGTTTTATGGGAATCATACCTGGAACTCTCATTTCATGATCAAAGTTCGAACCATCATAACTAACTTTCCAAATACCATTTAAGGAGATTTCTTCCCTCGATTCAGAGAAAACCACGATGGAGTACAGAGATACTGTCAATAATACTGTGAAAAAAACTTTCAGAGAATTCATATAGGTCCTCCCTTAATCATTTCATACCCATAGCAAAACCCCTTGTTAAGTATCTTTGGAAGAAAATGAAGGTTATTATTACCGGAATAGAAGCAACAACATTAGCCGCCATTATTGGACCATACCTGATATTAACATCAGATCCTGCGAGTGTTACAAGCCCAACTGGTAAGGTATACTTATCATCACTGGTCATGAGTATCAAAGGCCATAGAAAATCATTCCACAAAGCCGTGAAGTGGAAAACTGTTACAGTTATAATAGCTGGAATTGACATTGGAACAATGACATTGAATAATATCTGAAACTCGTTCGCACCATCAATTCTGGCAACTTCTTCATATTCCAAAGGAATTTCTTTCATGAATTGAGCAAGAATGAAAACAGCAAATGGAGACGGAAAAGCTGGAAGAATCAATCCCAATAGATTATTGGCTAATCCAAGATTTCTCAAGAGTAAATAGAGAGGTATCATAATTGCTTGGATCGGTATCATAAATCCAGAGAGCGCTAAAAAATAGAGAATCTTTCGCCCAGGATAATTCATCCTGCTAACTGAATAAGCTGCAAATAATCCAACTGTTATAATTCCAAGTGTCCCGAAAAAAGCAGTTATCAAACTATTCATAAACCATCTACCAATTTTTGCTCTTTTAAAAATGATTTCGTAGTTTTCTAAATACCATTGTGTTGGTATCCATTTTCCAGAAAGGATATCTTTCTCTGCTTTAAAAGAAGCCAACCCCATCCATATCATTGGAACCAGGTAAATTGAAATTAGGCCTATTGCCAAAACTGTCAAAATAATTTTCTTCGCTCTCAATTTAAATCACCTCTTCTTTTCCCATCATCAAGCGAATCTGGAAATATGAGAATACCAACATTATTACGAACAGTATAAAAACTATCGCCTGAGCATATCCCATTTTGAAATACCTGAAACCTTGTTCATAAACATACTGAAGCAATACCCTGGTTTTTCCTGCTGGTCCTCCGTTGGTCATAATGAATACTTGGCCAAATATTTGGAGAGAGGCCAATATCTGCATAACGATTACAAGTGAATGTGTTCTTTTCAATAATGGCATAGTTATAAAAAACATTTTTTGCCATCCACTTGCACCATCTAAATCCGCTGCTTCGTAATAAGAGGAAGGTATTTGTTGTAATCCAGCTATATAAAGAATTATGGGAAAACCAATTGTCCACCAAATTGTGGTGATTGCTATGGCTGGCATTGCCCAAACTGGATCACCCAACCAATTGATAGGTTTCAAGCCGAAGAATTTGAATATCTGGGCAAAGATCCCAAAAAATGGGCTGTATATCATTCCCCATGTCAAACAAACCACAGAAATTGATAACGTGAAAGGCAAATAAAATGCAGATCTGAGCAGATTTTTGAAATGAACTTTCCCGTTTATTAAAATTGCGATTAGGAATGCCAATATCACTATAGGTGGAACTACTAATATTGTGAAATAAAAAGTGTGCCATAGTGAACTCCAAAAAGTTGGATCAGAAAACATCTTTTTGAAGTTTCTGAATCCCACAAATTTAGGGGTCCCCAATATATCCCATTTGTAAAAAATCAGTTTTACGGCGTTATAGAAGGGTATCAATCTGAAAATTATAAAAAATATTGCGAAGGGAAGGAAAAACAGATAACCTATGATGGCGTGTTTTCGCCTTTTACGTACTATCATTACATTTCCTCCTTCCAATAAAGAGGGGGATCATCCCCCTCTTTAACAGATCAATTATTCTTTTTTGTGTCTATGACTACTCTTCCAATATTTGTTTTATGGTTGTTAAAAGTTCCTTGGCAGCATCTTCAGGGGACACCTCACCTGAAATAACCGCTTGTCCCAAATCCCACATCTTTTGCCTCATTTCCGTCCATCCCTTCATACTCGGAGCAGGTACCACATAATTGACAACATCCATGTAATCTTTTCTCATTGGGAGATTCAAGAATTCTTCTGAATTGAGAACACTCCTCAAGACTGGCAAATGACCTGCTTTTGCCCATTCATAAGTGTGTTTCACAAACCATGTAACGAAAGTGGTTGCTGCTTTGATTCGTGCCTTATCGGATTTTAGCTTTTTAGGAATGACCATTGTATGACTGTCAGCCCATGTATAAGGTTTACTTCCTGGTATAGCAGGAATAGAAGTAACACCGAAGTCCAATCCCTCGACTGTGGGATAAACCGACATAGCCCATACACCATTTATATGGAATGCAGTTTTGCCATTTTGGAATAGGGATTCCCCAGTAGCGTAATCCATTATTTGCGATATACCCTCATCGAAGAATCTTTTCAAAAGTTTATAAGCTTTTGCTGCTTTTTCAACATCCAAGTGTATTGTTTTAGTTTTTGGGTCATAAAATCTTCCACCTAATTGAGTGTAAACTGCGATAAACAATCTTTCTCCAAGCATTGGGCCTGTTTCAAAAGTTAAACCCACATCGAGTCCCAATTTTTCCTTGGCTTGCTTTGCATATTCTATCAATTCATCCCATGTTTTTGGAATAAGAACATTCCCATCTTTATCAACTATTCCTGCTTCCTTTAGAACCTTCTTATTGTAGTAAAGTACCATAGGATGTGAGTCTATGGGCAAAGCATAGAGTTTATCACTGTAGTAAGCTTTGTTGATAACTTCTGGAACATAGTCATTTAGAAAATCTTGAGGAATAAAATCATTAAGTGCCACTAATGCGTTCCTTTGAGCATAATCTGGCAGAACAGAGAGATGCATTATTCCTATATCTGGTGGATCACCAGCTACTATTGCTGTCAATAGTTTGTTATAATATTGTCCCCATTCTATGAGCTGTTCTTGAACTTCAATGTCAGGATGTTCTTGATTAAATTGTTTGATGAGATTTGACATTATGTAACCTTCTCCACCACCA
>DQYP01000203.1 GCA_011043375.1 Thermotogaceae bacterium
AATCTCTTCATCAAAAAGCCTCCATTTGAATTGTTTGAATGATAAACCTAAAAAACATTTTAGCATTAAAATGTTTTAATTATTTTAAAAAACAGAGTATTATTTGTTATGTGTTATTCAAACTGTTGGGTTTCTTTACACCACTGAGACAAAAGGATTCTACCATTTTATATCTTTGAAGTTTTCTCCTGTATATTTTCAACTAAAACGCCTCAAGGGAAGATTCTACACAAATAGAAGATTAGGAGCGAAGAAAAGTAAAGATCCAAAGCAACGGAAAAGTTTAACCTTCTCCGTTGCTTTCAATGATAATTTCTTAACTATTTAACTGTTTTAAAATGTCATCAAGCATTTCCTCAGTGAACATACCTCTGCTGAAAGTTACTAAACCTCTAAGAGGCATGTATTTCAACAGTGATAGAAAGAACTCAGGATTGGTTTGATTAAGAGCTCCTATTGGGCTATTTTTTGAAAACTGCTCGATCAATTGCGATAATATCTTCGAACCTATAGGATCTTCCATTAAATCACCCACTGTAGAGTTTCTTGTGAATTTTTTACGGATTTTCAAAGTTGATTCTACGTTCACAGTATCTTTTAAAACGATTTCCTTTGATGATTTTCCAATTAGGATTTCGAAGTCTCCACTTTCAACATACCAATCTTTTATGTCCGTGCTGTAATACGCAAATGAGCGTTTATCAAGTACAAAGGTAACCGTCTTTTCTTCTCCAGGATTCAATTCGACTTTCTTGAATCCCTTCAGTTCCTTTTCAGGTCTTACAACACTACTTTCAACGTCTCTCACATAAAGTTGTACAATTTCCTTACCGGCCATATTCCCTACGTTTTTCACTTTGACACTCACAGTTATTGTATCTGTATCTTTTGCTTGTTTCTTATCAATTTTCAAATCGCTGTATTCGAACTTTGTGTAACTTAACCCAAATCCAAAAGGAAAGAGAGGTTCTATCTCTTTTTTATCGTAATACCTGTAACCTATAAAAATACCTTCTCTGTATTCAACCACATCGTCTTCTCCAGGAAAATATGGATGCGAAGGATTATGAGCCAATTTTTTTGGAAAGGTTTCTGCAAGTTTCCCACTCGGATTCGCTTTACCAAACAATAAATCCGCTATTGCACCGCCTACTGCTTGTCCTCCAAGATAACACTCAAATAATCCTTTAACTTTGTTAATCCAAGGCATCTCAACCGGTGCACCATTGAAAAGAACAACAACCACGTTATCTTGAACCTTCGTAATTTCCTCAATCAATTTATTATGACTTTTGGGTAATGATAAATTCTCTCTGTCGTATCCTTCTGATTCGTATCTCTCCGGAAGCCCAGCGAAAATGACTGCAACATCAGAATTTTGTGCTATATTCTTGGCTTCATTTATCAATTCTTCTTTAACCTCATCACTTTCAAGATCATAACCATCGGCATATAAAACATTAGAGGGATCATCCACAAGTTTTAATATTTCTTCGTAGGGGATATCAAGTTGTGTCGGATTTACATGTGAACTCCCTCCACCTTGATATCTAACATTCTTTGCAAACGAGCCTATAACTGCGACTTTTGATTTGGAATTCAATGGAAGAATATTATTCTCGTTTTTCAAAAGCACGATACATTCTTTAGCCACCTCTTTTGCAAATTCATGATGTTTTCTCCTATCGTAGGTTGCATTCTCTTGTTTGTTATCGATCGCTTCAAATATGATCGTAAGAAGTCTTTCAACTGTTTTATCCAAAATCTCTTCCGACAATTTCCCATTTCTGACAGCTTCTATTATCTTTTTATCACCGAGTCCGTTGCTTGAAGGCATTTCAAGATCAAGTCCAGCTTTCAAAGCCTCTGCTCTTTCATAGATATCAACTGCTCCCCAGTCTGAAATAACTATACCCTCAAATCCCCATTCATTCCTCAAAATATCAGTCAATAAATACTCATTTTTGAAACAATACTTTCCATTAACTCTGTTGTAAGCCGCCATTACTGTCCAAGGTCTGGATTTTTTAATAGCTCCCTCAAAACTTGCGAGATAGATTTCTCTCAATGTTCTCTCATCAATCATCGCACTTATTGACATTCTTCTATGCTCTTGATTATTTGCAACGAAATGTTTCAAAGATGTACCTACTCCTTTGCTTTGTACCCCTTTTATGAAACTCGCTGCCATTTCAGATGATAAATATGGATCTTCGGAATAATATTCGAAGTTTCTCCCACAAAGTGGTGATCTCTTTATATTGACGCCTGGTCCCAATAATATTGAAACACCCTCTGCAAGGCATTCCTCTGCTATAGCTTCACCGACTTTTTCCAAGAGTTTTTCATTCCAAGAACTTGCAAGAGCTACCGCTGTCGGGAAACATGTTGCAGGTACAGTATCTCCTTTTTCACTCACTTTCCTGAGTCCATGTGGCCCATCCGTCATCATTATGGAAGGTATTCCAAGTCTTTCTATGGATTTAGTGTGCCAAAAATCCAATCCTGAACACAGACTCGCCTTTTCTTCCAAAGTCATCTTCGATACCAGCTCTTTAATATTTCGTTGCAATCGAACTCCCCCCTTTGTATTCTTATATTTCAATTTTACAATATCTTCCAAAATTGTAAAAAACATCCACGATTTTTTTTTGTTAGTGCGTTTTAGTGATATAATAATTCATAGCAATCAGTTGGGGAGAGATGTATGAAGACTCTCAATGAGTTGGTATCAAAGATAAAAGAAAAAAACGTTGATGTTGAGAAAAGAGTAATCCTTGCTGGAGCAGAGGATCTGGAGGCTTTAAAAGCTCTAAAACATGTTTATCAATCTGGTATCTGCGAGTTTACAGCGGTTGGAAAAAAGGATATTGTAGAAGACAATCTTAGGAAGTTGGAATTATCCCCTGAGGATTTTGAAATAGTTGATGCATCAGATGAAATTGATTGTGCTGAAAAGAGTGTCAGGCTTGTGAATTCAAGCGGGGCCAATTTATTGATGAAAGGATTGATAAAAACTTCCACTTTGTTAAAGGCTGTACTAAATGAAGAATGGGGATTGAGAACAGGGAAGCTTTTAAGCCATATTGCTGTACTTGATAGTCCTGTAATTGATAGATTGATATTGCTATCAGATGGTGGTATGATTATAAAACCAACCTTAGAACAGAAAATTTCTATAATTGAAAATGCAGTTCAAGTGGCAAAGAAAATTGGAATAAATGAGCCAAAGGTAGCATGTATAGCAGCAGTTGAGGTTGTCAATTCGTCTATGCCAGAAACTATCGACGCTGCTATACTTTCGAAGATGAATCAAAGGGGTCAAATAAAGGGTTGCATAGTTGAAGGCCCGTTAGGGTTTGATAACGCCATAGACGTTAACGCTGCTAAGATTAAGAAAATTTCTGGTGAAGTTGCGGGAAGAGCTGATATACTCATTGTACCTGATATTCACAGTGGTAATTTTCTTGGGAAGTCCGTTGTGTATATGGCTGGTGGAAATATTGCAGGCATAGTGTTTGGTGCAAAAGTTCCAATAGTTATAGTCTCAAGGGCCGATAGCTTCGAAAACAAATTTTATTCCATTGTTCTTGGGTTATTAGCCAACTGAATTTTCTGTGTGTATTCAATTGGAAGGGGGTTTTACATATGAGGAGGATTCTTGTACTAACCGTTATAAGTTTAATGATAGTTTCACTAATATTCGCTGGCAGTATCAAGATAGTGCTTCCGAAAACCAAAGGAGCAGAGTTTAAACTTCCACCTGTTAAAATCAAGGGTGGTCTTAGACCACAGATTTGGACAGATAAAGATATTTATTGCACGGGAGAAGATGGGTGGATCTACTTCAAAATGAACAAAGATCCTTATGTGGTTGTTTTTGTACAAAATCCTGATCTGACAATTGATGTTATTTGGCCTACTCTTGC
>DQYP01000035.1 GCA_011043375.1 Thermotogaceae bacterium
TTGGTGTTACTGTTAGGGGTTATCTTGTTAGGGGCGCTGCTTGTCGCTGGACCAGTGGAAGTTGTTTTCTGGCACAGTATGCAGGGAATGCTTGACAGAAAATCCATCGAAGAAGCTGTTGAGATGTTTAACAAGGAACATCCAAATATTCACGTAAAGGCCGTGTTGGTTCCAGGAAGTGAGACGGATGTAACAAAACTCATGACCGCGGTTGCTGCAGGTGAAGGACCTGATGTTTATTACTTAGACAGATTCACAGTTTCACAGAGGGCACATTATGGTGTTCTGGAATGCATCGAAGACTATCTCGTTGAACTTGGAGTAAATATTGAAGAATTGAGATCAAAGTTCTTCGATTTTGCAGTTCAAGAAGCTACCTATAAAGGAAAACTCTATGCACTTCCATGGGATACCGATGCTCGTGTTCTTTACTACAACAAGAAACTTTTTGAAAAAGCGGGTTTGGATCCTAACAAACCTCCAAGAACAATTGAAGAACTCAATGAGTATGCAGAAAAATTGTCCATAATCAAGGGAAATAGAATAATGCAAATTGGGTTCATCCCTTGGAGAGGTCAAGGTTGGCATTACACCTGGGGTTGGGTGTTTGGTGGAAAATTCTACGATCCTGAAACGAAGAAATTCACCTTCGCAGATGATCCAAAGATCTTAGCTGCATTGAAATGGGAAAAATCGTATGCTGATAAATACGGGATCAAAAACATCGATTCCTTCTTTTCTGCTTTCGGTGGTGGAGCAGCACAACCTGTTGATCCATTTATGATGGGAAAAGAAGCCATGAGGATCGATGGGAACTGGTTCTTGAGTAATTTGAGGAAATTCGCCAATAAAAATGTATGTGAATGGGGTATAGCTCCAATACCATATCCGGAAGGTGGAGAAAAGAACTCAACATGGGCCGGTGGATGGAGTTTAGTTATTCCAAAAGGAGCAAAACATCCAAAAGAGGCTGCTGAATTTATCATGTGGATGGCTACTAAAGGTGCTACCAAGTATGCTTTAGATACAGCTCATTTCTCGGCGGCCAAAGAAGGAACTTTAAAAGTTGTAGAATCTGATCCGGAGCAAAAACTATTCTATGAACTTTTGAATGGACCAAATGCACATTGTAGGCCTGTTTTACCAATAGGAGCACTTATATGGGACAAATTAACAGATGCCTGGAATTTTGCGCTCTATGGTCAGAAGACACCAGAACAGGCTTTAAGAGATGCTCAAGATGAACTTCAAAAAGAACTCGATAAGGTTCTTGAAGAAATGGGAGAATAAAGATTTTTAAAAGCCTTGCCTTAATGGCAAGGCTTTCTCTTCAACAATTTCTGAGGAGGAGCCAGAGAAGATGGACGAAAAAAGGAAGATGTCTTTAAAAACAAGAAATAACATAAATGGTTTTTTGTTTGCTTTACCCTGGATAATAGGTTTCGCGGTTTTCACCGCTTATCCAATAATCGCCTCTTTTTATTATAGTTTCACTGAATACCATATTACGACAACTCCAAAATGGGTTGGAATAAAAAACTATGTTGATCTCTTTAAGGATGAGCTGTTTTTGAAGGGATTATCAAACACTGCCTATTATGTTTTAGGGTTGGTACCGTTGGGATTGATCGTTGGGTTGATACTGGCCATTTTATTAATTCAACCGTTGAAAGAAAAATATTTGTACAGAAGTTTAATATATCTTCCAAGTATAGTTCCTGTTTATGCACTTGCGGTTATATCGATTTCGTTTTTTAACCCTTACTATGGTTTAGTGAATGGGTTCTTATCGATTTTTGGAATAGATGGTCCAATGTGGCTGAATGATGAAAAATGGGTTAAATTCACAATTATTCTTCTCTCGCAATGGGGTGCTGGTGGAACTGCATTAATATTCATGGCAGCGATGAACGATATTCCAAAAGAGCTTTATGAGTCTGCTATGCTTGATGGAGCAAATCGCTGGCAAAGGTTTTGGAAGATAACCCTTCCACTTATGTCACCAGCTATTTTATATTATATGATTACTTCTACAATAGGAGCTGTTCAGATCTTTGATATGCCAAATATAATGACTGGTGGTGGACCTTCTAATGCCTCTTTGTCTTACGTTATGTATCTATACAGGCATGCTTTCAGATATGTAAACATGGGAAAGGCATCTGCTATGGCATGGATTTTGTTTCTCATAACAGCGTGTCTTTCAATCTTAATATTCAAAACTTCTGCAAGATGGACATTTTATGGCGGTGGAGAATAACGCACAAGGAGGAATCTGTGAATGGCCAAGTATAAAAGTCAAAGATTGAATAAGATAGTTTATTATAATACTATGAGAGCATTGTTGATTTTGGTGACCTTCATATACATGTTACCACTCCTGTGGATGATAACAACATCTTTGAAAGCTGATCAAGATCTTTATCTTTATCCTCCAAAAATAATATCAATTCCGCCTGTTTTTGAAAATTATAAAAAAGCAACAGAATATTTCCCGTTTTGGAGATATTTCAAAAATAGTGTGATAATAACTTTAGGAACGATAGCTGGAACACTTTTTTCTTGTCCACTCATTGCATATAGTTTTTCAAAGATCAGGTGGAAGGGTAGGAATATATTATTTTATATTATGTTATCGACGATAATGTTACCTTTTGCTGTCACTATGATACCGCAGTTCATAATTTTTAAAAAGCTCGGTTGGTTGAATACATTCTTGCCCCTTATAGTACCTGCATTTCTTGGTAGCCCATTGAGCATTTTTTTAATAAGACAATTTTTTATGACCATTCCTGATGAACTCTTAGATGCAGCACGAGTTGATGGAGCATCTGAATTGCAGATTTACCTGAAGATCATGCTCCCACTCGCCAAACCGGTGTTATTCTTGATAACGTTGTTTACATTCATAGGGTCTTGGAACAATTATTTAGGTCCCCTTATTTATATAACGGACGAGTCTAAATATCCACTTTCATTGGGACTTCCTCAGTTTTTAGATAGATATGGAACATACTGGAATTGGATGATGGCTGCTGCCACTATATCGGTGATACCAACCATTATTTTCTTTGCGTTCGCTCAGAGATATCTGATAGAAGGTATAAAACTCACAGGTTTAAAAGGATGATAAATTTGTGAAAGTTAAAATTACTCTGCTTTTATTGTTGTGCTTGTTGAATTTCTCGGCATTTGCCTTAAGAGTTGACAAGGCATTGGCATTTTTGAGAACGCAGTTCGTTGAAGAAGCATCACTTTTGAGAGCATCCACAGTTGGAGAGGATTCTCGAACATGTTACATAGCGAGTGATAATTTTCTGGCTGCCATGGTTTTCAGAATATTCGATGATCCTTTATTTTACAAAATTCGAGAAACCCTCGATAGTTTTGGCGGAGGTGTTGATGGCCTTCATGAGGCTCTTTTGGGAATCAATACGGATGCTTTATTCTACGAAAGGTATAACAAGTTTGTGGATGCTGTGTTT
The DNA here is from genome assembly GCA_011043375.1 of Thermotogaceae bacterium. Classification (GTDB taxonomy): domain Bacteria; phylum Thermotogota; class Thermotogae; order B21-G9; family HyVt-16; genus HyVt-16. The sequence goes on from DQYP01000035.1 coordinate 3,486, forward strand.
GGACATTTTGGGAACAGAATGTATCCGGGAAAGATTGTGTACGAGTTACCAAAAAGGTCTAAGCCATTTACCTCTTGGAGAAGTTTCGCTGATCTGGTCGTCTATGAATCTTTGAAGGATTTTTACGATAGTAATCTGAGAGAAGCCACAGTAAGATTCGAAAGACTCATGGAATTGTGGGATGGAAATGGGTTTGAAGATTCATCATACATTTCAAGTAAACTGTATGAAACTTACAAATTAGCTCTTGCCGTGTACTTGTATGAGCTGTTGAATTCGTATAGTGAAAAAATCGAAAGCTACAAATTTGAAATAGCCAAAATGAGGAAGATAATTGATTCACTACAGGATTCAAACGGTGGAATAGTTACGAATTATAAATACGACGCTTCAAGCAAAAAATATGTTCCAATGGGTGATGTTAACACTGAAA
>DQYP01000286.1 GCA_011043375.1 Thermotogaceae bacterium
CATAATGTTCATAAGATTATGAATGAATACAAAGTAAACACAAGAAAAGCCGCTTATATATTAGCTTTGGACAAAATAGTCAATGCAATGAAGGCAAGGGGTTGGGTAGAAGTTTAAAAATTAATACGTTGGTGCGCCCGGAGGGATTCGAACCCCCAACCATCGGATCCGAAGTCCGACGCTCTATCCAGTTGAGCCACGGGCGCATTTTTAATAAAAAAATGGGGTGACTGGTGGGATTTGAACCCACGACCATCTGATCCACAGTCAGACGCTCTGCCAGCTGAGCTACAGTCACCACGAATGCTCTCTATATTCAATTCACTGTTTCTGGCGCGCCCGGAGGGACTCGAACCCCCAACCCTCGGATTAGAAATCCGATGCTCTCTCCTATTGAGCTACGGGCGCAACCGTTTCCAGATGAATCGTAAAACTGGAGCGGCCGACGGGACTCGAACCCGCAACACTCGGCTTGGAAGGCCGATACTCTACCAATTGAGCTACGGCCGCATGGTCTTCAAGGTTTTCAAAAACCTGGTCGGGACGGCTGGACTTGAACCAGCGACCTCCTGCTCCCAAGGCAGGCGCGCTCCCGTCTGCGCTACGCCCCGAAAAACCCTAAACATCTTTAAATACCGTGTGAAATTATAACATGAGAGTTCTTGATAGTCAATATCCTCGATTCAACAAAAATGTGTGGGTTCTATGTCAACATTTCAACTTTCGAATCCTCCAATCTGTGTTAAAATAGTTTAAGTCGATAAACAACGAAATTAGGAGGAATATAAAAAATGAGTGAACCGCACAGATTATTGATTGACTTCGTAGAGAAATACCAAAAAGGGCATGTGCTTAGATTGAATCTATTCAATAAAACGATATTCGGTTATGTGGATGAAAAAACCTTGTTTAATGATCTCGTGAAAACTTTTGGTGTTTTCGAGATGAAATTTGATGTCAGGGTTCTCGAAGAGGAAGTTCCAGATTACTTGAAATATGGTACCGTTATCACACCCACATGCGATATGAGAAAATTTCCAAGTTTTGAAAGTGAAAGGGTTCATCAATTGATATTCAACGAAAAAGTCAAAGTTTTACAGGTCCAAACTGACTACTATCTGGTGAAGGATTTGAAAAGCTCCTACATCGGGTTTGTAAGAGCGCCACAGTTGAGATTCGATTCGAAAGATCATGATGATTACACCCACTTGGTTACAGCGAGATTCACAAGTATGAGTCTTGAAAATCTTGATTTAATACTTCCTTTTGGAACCAAGTTGAAAATAATGAACGAAACAGATGAATTCTACTTTGCAGAAACCGCTTTGGGTATGGGTAAACTGAAAAAAAGTGATGTTTCATTGATTTCAAAGTTTAACATGGATTTTGATGAGCTCATAAAAAACTACATTTCCACTCCGTACCTTTGGGGTGGAACAAGCACATTGGGAACCGATTGCTCGGGGTTCATTTATAGATTGTATGATGCTTTGGGAGTTAAGATACCGAGGGATACTAGCCAGCAATTTGATGAATTATATCCAATAGGTCAGGATGAACTTACTACAGGTGATTTAATACTCTTCAAGGGGCATGTGGGAATGTATATCGGAGAGAATAAAATGGTCCATTCATCTGCTTCACTTGGTGGAGTCTATGTAAGTGATATTTTCGATCCAAAAGACATTTATGAAGAAACATTGAAAAGAGGTATTATAGGGTTCAGAAGAGTTAAAAATGATGTATAGGAGGAGAGAATATGATTTTAAGAAACTGTAAAATAATCGATCCTTTCTATGTTATAGAAGCTGGTTACATTGAAATCGAAAACAGCTTCATAAAAGATGTTGGTGCAGGAAAAAAGGTAGAAGGAGAAGATCTATCTGGGTTGATCGTGTTACCGGGTTTTGTGGATAGTCATATTCATGGAGCGTTAGGATTCGATACCATGGACGCTGATGAGAGTGGATTGAAAAGGATGGAACAATTCTTGTATTCAAAAGGGGTTACAACCTTCCTTCCAACCACTATGAGCTGTCCTTTCGAGAATCTCGTCAGAACACTCGATTTCATAAAGGATTACAAGGCAAAATATCCTTCAACCTCGGTTGAAGGCGTTCATGTCGAAGGACCTTATATAAGTCAAGAAAAGAAGGGAGCTCAAAATCCAAATTTCGTTAGGCCTCCAAAGATTGAGGAGGTGAAGCAGCTCGTTGAGAATTATAAAGATATCATAAAGGTTATAACCATCGCACCGGAGATAGAAAACGCCATTGAGGCAATAAAGATCTTTGAGCAGAGTGGGATCACTACTTCGCTTGGTCACAGCGCTGCAACATACGATGAATTTTTCAAAGGTTATATGGCTGGGAGCAGAAGAATGACACACTTCTTCAATGGGATGTCTCCATTTCATCATAGAGAAGTGGGACTTGTTGGTGGAGGATTGATACATGAGGATATGTATATTGAGTTGATCTGCGATAAGATACACAGCACTCCTGAAGCTATAAAGTTGGTGTTTAAGAACAAAGACCTCGATAAAGTGATATTGATAACGGATTCTATGAGAGCTACAGGCTTAAAACCTGGAGAATATGAACTCGGGAAGCAGAAGGTGATAGTGAATAAAACTTCGGCAAGATTGACAGACGGAACCCTTGCAGGAAGTATTTTGACCTTGAATGAAGCTGTTAAAAATGTTATTTCAATAACTGGGTTCCCGCTGAAGGATGTTTTAAAATCGGCAGTTACGGCTCCATTGAATTCTATAAGGCTTTACGACAGGGGAAGAATAAGAAAAGGTTTCAAGGCAGATCTGGTCGTTATAGATGAGAAATTTGACATTTTAATGACCATAAAGAATGGGAGAGTGGTTTATAGTGTTTGAAGGACTACTTTCGAGGAAAAATGGAAACACTTTTCTGGAAGATGTGTCATTGGAAAAACTTGCAGAAGAATTTGGTACACCACTTTATGTTTACTCGTACAGAGCTATAGAAACGCAAGTCGATAAGGTGAAGGAAACATTCGGGGGTTTGAACTTTGATATCGCATATGCAACTAAAGCCAATTACAATGTTAACATTCTCAGAATCTTAAGAGAATTGGGTTGCAAGATAGATGTGGTGTCTATGGGAGAAATTTTTCTCGCAGAGAAAGCGGGATTCAAGCCACATGAAATGGTGTTCAACGGGAATGGAAAAAATACTCAAGAACTGAAATGGGCCGTGGAAAATGATATCTTCATGATCAACATCGACAATCTCGAAGAAGTTGAGTTACTTCAAAATGTGGCTAACAAACTTGGAAAAAAGGTAAAAGCATCTTTGAGACTGAACCCTGAAGTTGAAGCCGATGTCCATCCACACGATGCCACTGGAAGTCATCAAAGCAAGTTTGGGATGAGTTTTGATCAAGCATATGATCTTTTAAAAGATTTTAAAAAGTATTCAAACATAGATTTCGTGGGAGTTCATACACACATAGGTTCTCAAATTCGCGATGTGGAACCTTATATGAAGACCTTCAAAAAAGTTGGTGATTTTCTCAAAAAAACACGTGATTTTTTCAAACCTGAGTTTTATAATATTGGTGGAGGATGGGGGATAAAATATTCAAGATCAGAAGAAGAATTCGACCGTGAAAGATTTAAAGAAGAAGTCTTACCATACTTGGAGTCTTTCGGGCTACACTTGATACTCGAACTTGGAAGATACTTGGTTGCTCCTTCTGCTGTTTTGCTCAGTAGGGTCTTGAGAGTCAAGGAAAGAAAAGGAAAGATCTTTGTAATCTTGGATGCCGGTATGAATGATCTGATAAGGCCCGCATTGTATTCAGCTTATCATGAAATAATACCTTTGAATGATGAAACA
>DQYP01000215.1 GCA_011043375.1 Thermotogaceae bacterium
ACACCGATTCTAAGATCATTACATACAAGTCCATTCATCGTGAAAAAAATTTCATAACTGTTCTTGGAAAAAGATATGCCAGAGAGTAAACCATAGTATGTGAAAGCGAATATACTGACATCGTTTATTCTCATATCCAGCATAAATAAACCATTCGTACCAGAGCTCCAATCTTCATTGTGACCAAAATAGACCTTGGAGTCGATCTTTTCTACAATAGAGCTACAATCAATCGCTGAAAAAGGTAGATTACCCATGGAGTCGAGGATATTGAAGGCAAATAGTTTTTCAAAGGATATCCCACTCCCGATTGCTATACCCTCAAGTTCCTCTAAAAGCTCTGGGGCAAAGATTTCACACTCCTTTTGCACAGTAGATAACAGATCTCTCGAATCCAAAATTTTCTCGATTTTGCTTCTGTTATAAGGCACAGATAAAAAATAATGAATTTTTTCTTTGGTTTGCTTTCCAATCTTTATACCGACTTCGCGATGATTGCTTCCTTCCACTTTGAGGATATCCATATCCTTCACCTCGTATTCAATTAGTGATGTTATTTTAAAATTTGAAATCCTTCTCAAACTTTTCAAGATCATTTAGTGGAAAAGTAGCTTTGAGAAACTCAATGCTGACATCCAATGGCAAGGTTAAATCATTTACACCAGCGATTAGCAAATTGTTGGCATCCTCTACATTTTTTATACTCGCAGCAATTATTCTTGGAGTGTTAAGATCTGTAACCCTTATTTTCAAAATATCATGGATCAATTTGAAGGGATTCATGTATGTACGTCTCATCCTGTCAAAATAGATTGCAACATAATCGACCTTAGATATTTCAGCCAGGTAATATTGATTCAGACTGTAAACGGCTGTTGCACAAATTTTAAAACCGAGATCGCGAACATCATTTATCAAATTGAAACACCTGATCGGTTCCCAAAGTAACTTTATCACAAACTTCTCAGGATTAACCTTCTTTTCTTTCACAACTTCTCTCAACCATTCTAACCATTTCAAGTTTTCCATGCTTCCTTGAACAAAGTGTAATCCGGGGATTGTATTTAAAAAAAGGATCACATCCTTGAAACCCATACCGGGTCTATCCCTTTTGAGTATGGATGGATTGGTTGTCAGACCTGAAAAAAACCCCGTTTTCAAGAGTTCCAGTGCTTTATCGCTGAAACTGTCTATGAATAGCATATGTCTTCATCACCCCAGACGGAGTTCATAGAGTTTCGATGATGAAAAACAACATCGACTATATTCTATCATCACCCAAAAAAAATTGAAAAGAGGTTCGACTAAAACCAATAAAAAGTTTCGATAATCCGATCTGCAATCAAAAAAGATCCTCCTGGGAAAGGTTTAATAGATTACGAGAAAAAAACACTTCCAGGAGGAATGAAAAATGATCATCAATTATCTGATTAATATCTTAGCACGAAAGTCCATAAGTAAAAGAGTATATAGAACCCTCGTGTTAATCTCTGTGTTTCATAGATATATGATCTCGGAAAGACAGGAATTAAGTTATTTTGGCATAGAAATATTGATACTCAATGGCAAGTTTGATTTCGTGTCTAAAATAATCAAATCTTTTTCAAGGTTGGTGAAAAAATAATTACAGGTCAGGTCTATATTATTTGACAGACCCTGTCCAATTTAAAATGCATAACTTGAGAAATTGAAATATTTTTGTAGAATGTTAATCGTCCTCTTAATTCCCCAATGTTTTCTATACTTCTTCGATCCTTTTGCTTGTATCTATCATTGGCAACATACTGCTACGATCGAATATGTAATGGTATTGCAAATCATATACATTGTTCGCAAGAAAATATTTATATCCTTGACCGAAATCTATTTATGCTTTTGCTACTGTCAAATCATATACAGTTGCCATTGTTGTCATTCAACTCCAAATCAATAGGTTTTGTGCATCCAAACTCGTATGTACCTTTTCCCAATATCTCCAATTTTTACAAAACAAGAATAATTTGTTCTCTTCCTATTACATTCTGTTAGGCGAAGCTTTTCCATAATTCATTCTTCTTCATCATCTATTTCTCCATATTGTGGAGGAGATTTTCCAACAGACTTTACAATTAACGGATATTTCGCAGTTTCTTCAGATGATTCCACTCCTTTGAGTTCAACGATAAAATGCCACTCATCACCATAATCGAAGAGAAACAACATCTTCTTTTTGATTTTATCGAAAACTTCACTCATCTTCGTTCTTTTTACACTCTTAAATTCACTCTCTTTTCCTATATCAGCAAACAATTCATACCCTTCCGTTGATTCTGTCCACCTTTTTATGTTGTTATAAAACCCAAAAGCATGGTCAAAATCAAAATCGAAACTGTCCACGATGGCTTCTGCTAAGTCGTAGAGTGTAAATCCCTCTGGAATTGCCAAAATTCTATAAGGTCTCCCTCTAACATGTCCATACCAATCGCTCAGTGTTGCTTTAATCAGGTATATCTTTTCATCTTGTTTTACTCTGCGTTTTTTCATATATAACCACCTCCTTTTACTTATTTAAAAATTTCGCCTAACGGTTCCGGCATATACGAAACTTCGATAACTGAAATCTCGGTGAACGAAGTAATTGTATGTGCTATGTTGTCCAAGTGCTATTTGATTTTATTATACCTGCTAAATCCAAACATGATAATTTCGAACAGATCTACATTGATTTTCCTTTTCAATTGTTTCTTTCAAAAGCAATTCTTCTTGGTTTTGTATTTCATTCTACGAATTTTCCTATTGCTTTTATCGCTTCCAGTATATCTTTTACATAAAGCTTTACATCCCTTTTACTCATAAGTATACCGCCTCTTTTAAAACCCTTTCCCTGATCTCTTCCCTTACTGCATCATAGAGAACCACATCAACTTTAATGCCAAGTTCTTTTTCAAGAAAAATGGAAAGCCCCACAAGTTCAAACAACGTGGCTCCTTTGTAAAACTTTACAAGCACATCAAGGTCGCTCCCCTCTTTCTGTTCACCACGAACATAAGAACCAAAAATACCTATGACTTCCGCTTTATATCTCTCTTTCGTGATTCCCTGCAATCCACAAGCCTTCTTTTAATTTCCTCTAAATTTTTCACCTTTCCTCCTTCTTGAATTCTACGGGTGTAATCTAAATTCAAATATATCCCAAATCATACCAAGTATCTGCCTTCCAAAAACATGGCCTGGATTCTCTGCGTGATTATACCAGAAACAAAGATTGCTTAGAAAATTTGCCATTCTACTAACTACTAACCCCCAATAACTCATCACCGCTTTTGCATACTCTTTGTCATATTCCTCTTCAATCATTTTTTGATAAGAAAGCCTCAGCTTTTCGGTGAAGTAATCAGCACAAGCTTCTAGCTGGAGTTGAAAAGGTCGCACTATAAATTCATTCCATAACTTTTTAGGTTGGTTGTAATTTAGCTTTTATATTAGACAAGGTCAAAAAATCGGAAGGTTTGAAGGGTTAGCAATTTCAAAATTAATAGACATCTTAAGACCGAACAGAAAATAATCTTGGGACACTTAACGTATTCAGCCTCAAAATTATGGAACACTTCAAACTATGAAATATTAGAAAATAAAACCAGTATATACGAATTAAAAGTAAAGCTCAAGGATAATCTTTGGTACAAAAACCTGCATTCGCAGTCTGCTCAAGCTGTTATAGAAAAGCCACAAACAACATGGAAAAATTGTTTTAAGAAATATACCAAACGTCCAAAATATCGTCCTAAAGATGGGCATTTGACTGTCATCTGGAAAAAGATCGGGATTAGACTCATTACACTTGCTATTGATCTTGGTGTATCT
>DQYP01000104.1 GCA_011043375.1 Thermotogaceae bacterium
GACAGAGGGTATGTATAGCCATGAGCACTTGTTTAAAGCCGAAAATAATATTCGGTGATGAGCCGGTGACTGCACTTGATGTGATGATGCAGAAACTGAATCTTCAAACGATAATGCATTTGAAAGAAAAGATAGGACTTACGGTCGTAATGGTTGCGCACGATATGGCATGGCACGCGGAGATATGCGATAGAATGGCGATAATGTATGGTGGTAAAGTAGTGGAAATAGGGTCCGTTGAAGAGATATTTTCTAATCCCTTACACCCATACACCAAAGGATTGTTAAATGCCGTGCCTTCATTGGCACGAAAGGTAGCCAAAAGCATCCCAGGGATCGCACCAAGTCCTCTCAATTGGCCATCTGGTTGTAGATTTCATCCCAGGTGTCCATACAAAATGGATATATGTGAAAAAGAAGAAACCACTTTGAAAATGGTCGATTCAGAACGTTATGTGGCATGCCATTTATATGGAAGCAATGGGGGTAATTGAAGATGGAAGGGAAATTGCTGGAACTCAAAAAAGTATCGAAAATCTTCTACAAATCAGGAATATTAAACAGAAGAATTGTGAAAGCGGTCGACGAAGTGTCGTTCGATATTGGAAGTGAACCGGAGGTCGTAGCTTTGGTTGGTGAAAGTGGATGTGGAAAAACAACGATATGCAGATTGATATTGGGACTCGAAACACTGACTTCTGGAGATATAATTTACAAGGGCAAGAGTATATCTAAATGGTTGAGAGAAAACCCAAAGGATTACAGAAAAGAAGTGCAGATAATTTTTCAAGATCCTTACGAAACCTTCAATCCTTTCTACAGAGTTGATAGATTGCTATCGGTTGCGGTCAAAAAATTCGGTTTGGCCCAAGATCAAAGTACAACTAAAAAACTGATTTTCGAAAGTCTGGAAGCGGTTGGTTTGAGGCCCAAAGAGCTCTTAGGAAGATATCCTCATCAGTTGAGCGGTGGTGAAAGGCAACGCTTCATGTTAGCACGAATATACTTGATCGAACCAAAGTTACTGGTAGCCGATGAGCCCGTATCGATGCTTGATGCATCTTTAAGAGCCATGTTTTTAGATCATTTAAAGGAATTCAAGAGAATTGGGATCAGTTCATTGTACATAACTCATGATTTGAACACGGCAAATTATATAGCTGATAGAATAATAATAATCTATGCCGGAAAGGTTGTTGAGAAGGGCCCAACGGAAGCGGTAATAAATGATCCTTTGCATCCATACACGAAAGATTTAATAACAGCTATTCCAATACCGGATCCCAAGAAAAGATGGAAGGAGAAAATAGAGATAAGCAAGATCAAATTGTCGGAGAGAATAAATCAAAAGGGTTGCTATTACTACAACAGATGTAAATACAGAATGCCAAAGTGTGAAACAAGCTTTCCACCTGAATTTGAAGTTGACGGTAGGAAGGTTTCGTGTTTTCAATATGAGTAGATCATCGATAAGGGGGATTCATCGATGAGCAAAAAGTGGAAGATAGGCCTCGTTGGTTGTGGAGCTATAGCCGCGTGGAATTATTTACCCGAACTCAAAACTATGTCAAATGTTGAAATAGTATCCGTGTGTGACATAATACCAGAAAGAGCCAAAAATTATTCAGCGCGGTTCGAAGTACCCGAATGGTACGATAATATCGATGAGATGCTTTTAAACAGTGATTTTGAGATATTGGTCGACACAGCATCGATACCTGCACATTTTGAAATAAACATGAAGGCACTCAAAGCTGGAAAACATCTTTATTCACAAAAACCTCTGGCTTCCTCTGTTAAAGAGATAAACATACTGATAGATGAGGCTAAAAAGCGTAATCTAAAGATCAGTGCTTCACCAATTCATATGCTCAGACCGGAAATAAAGAAAACGAGAGAACTCGTGGAATCTGGGGTAATTGGAAAGGTGAATTTCGTTCGCTGTTCTTCATCACATGGTGGTCCAGAATATTTCCAATATAGAGATGTAGATCCCAGCTGGTTTTATAGAAAAGATGTTGGACCACTTTTTGATTTGGGAGTTCACGCACTCCATCAGGTTACCGGTATCCTTGGTCCAGCAAAGGCTGTAGTATGCCTCTCTGGAATATCGGAAAGGGAAAGAATCGTTAGAAGTGGGAAATTCGATGGAAGAACAATAAAACCAGAAATAGATGATAACAGTCTTTTAATGCTTGAATTTGAAGACTCGACTTTTGCTTTCATAGACTCCACATATTGTGTCAAGGCATCACGATCACCATACATGGAGATCTTTGGTTCCAAAGGAACCATAGTACTCAGATATGACCCCTCAAACAGATTGGAACTCTATCTGGATGATATTGAGAGAAATATCAGAGGTTGGACAATACCCATCGAAAATTGGCCTGAGTTCAAGCAGAGTTTTGGGGTGAAAGATTTAATGGAAGCCTTAGAAGAGGATAGGGAACCCGTTCTCACTCCAGAACATGCAAAACATGTAGTTGAAATAATAGAGAAAGCATATGAATCGTCGAGAAGTGGAAGAAAGATTCTTTTAGAAACCGTATTTTGAAGGGGTGAAGAGTCATGACGCAAAAATCTTATAGATTAGGCGTGATCGGTTTTGCACATATGCATGTGAACTCATTAGTTGATTACTTCTTGGAATTAGGTGATAAGATTGAATGGATTGCGTGTTCGGATACTGAACCTTTAACACCTTCCTTATCTGAAAAACCGGGTACGAGAAAATTCAACCTGAGAAGAACTCTTGATGTAACCAAAATAAAGAAGGTTTACAAAAATTATAACGAAATGCTCGAAAAAGAGAAATTTGATATCGTCATCTTTTGTCCAGAAAATTCAAAACATGCCGAAGTTGCGCAAGCTTTAGCGAAAAAAAGAATAAATATGATCACAGAGAAACCAATGGCAGCATCATTTTCAGAAGCTGCACAGATGGCAAGAGCGGTTAAAATCTATGATGTTAAGTTGGTAGTGAATTGGCCAACAACCTGGGCTGCTTCTATAAGAAAGGCAAAAGAATTGATCGAAGATGGTGAGATAGGGGACATCTGGCAAATTAAATGGAGAAACTTGCCATCTTTGGGTCCTTTATCACATGATGATCAAGAGATATCCGACCTAGAAAAAGGGATGGAATGGTGGTATCAATCGCAAGCTGGTGGTGGCGCGCTTTTGGATTATTGTTGTTATGGAGCATGTCTTTCAAGATGGTTCTTTGAAGAAAAAGCAATAGGGGCATTTGGAATGAAGGCGAATTTCACAAGTCATTTTGGTGATGTGGAAGACAACGCTGCCATTGTGGTGCGCTTTCCAAATGGTATGGCAATCTTAGAGGGGTCGTGGTCAACCGTTAGTAACGGCGGAAAAGAAGAAGGATTGAAAATATTTGGAACCAAAGGTACGATAACCGTTGTGAGCAGAGACACTCTTTATGTTTACAAAGAATACGCTTCGGAAAAACCAACAAAGGTTTTTGATGGATTGTCGTTGCCGAGTGAATCGAACACACCTGCAAAGAATTTAATAAACCATTTGGAAAAAGGTGAACCCCTACATCCCACGCTCGACTTGGAAATCAACCTCGATGCCATGGCAATACTCGAAGCAGGAATAAGATCATCAAAAAGCGGTAAAATGGAATTTATTAACGACATCACCTGGAATTTTTAAAGAAAATTTCTCTATACAGCTTCCCTTTACAAAAAGCAAAAAGCCCCCAAAGCTGGGGGCTTTTATAATTCCCCGGGCGCTACCTACTCTCACACAGGGTTGCCCCTGCACTACCATCGGCTCGAGACGGCTTAACGGCCGGGTTCGGAATGGGAC
>DQYP01000264.1 GCA_011043375.1 Thermotogaceae bacterium
CGCTCTTCTTCTGATTTCTAGAATAACAGATGCAGCAATTATTATACTTCCCATAACAACAAAAGCAAAACTTAAGGATCTATCCGCGATCTTTCCAATCACGATTCTCATCACAACCAGGTAGAAGCTCCCAAACATTGAAATTATTGAAAGCGCGGTAGCCCTTATTTCGTCGGGGATTTCCCTGTTCAAATAATCTGAAAATGCTGGCCATCTGAAGGCTATTACACCTCTGATTAGTATAAAAATAAGGACAGACCAAAAAGGATCGTACGTGAGCGACATCAGAAGATACATCACACCTGGTATGACAGTGACAAGCAAGATGAACCTTTTCATCCCAATCTTTCTTTCAACTCTGTGTGCCATTTTTTGTGAGATTATCTCAAGAGCGGTTGCAATTCCTGCTATTGTTCCAAAGAATGCGATGGGCACACCCGCTCTTTTCAAAAATGGCTGGTAGAGATATAAAAGACAATACAAAAAAGGACTTGAGAACACGTTGAGCATAACAAGCTGTCTCAGGTACTGGTTCTCTTTTATCAGGATGAATCCTTGCTTAAAGATTCTGAAAGAACTCTGTGAGTTAGCGTTTCTCGACTTTGGCTCCCTGATAAACAGAGAAACAATAAACCCGATTAATGTCCCCAGCAAAGTCAAGTAAAGAAGCAACCGAAACTGTTCCTCTTTCAAATCCTTCGCCAGAATACTGCCTATAATCGGGGCAACGAGTGCCGCAAAACTCGAGAAAGCCCCCAGGCTTCCTATTGCTTTGTTCATCTGATCTTCTTTTCCTATGGATTTTAGGTTATCGTAAATGATGGCTTCAAGCGTTCCCGAGAAGAAAGTAATGGCTATCCCGCTTATGGCAAAACATGTGACAAAAACAATGTAATTCCTTGCCAGAATGAACAGAATTATGCTGAGCAAATTCAAAGCGGCACCGGCAACGATCGATTTTTTCCTTCCGAACCTGTCGGAAAATACCCCTGTTGGAATTTCGAAAAGGAATATCGATATAGTCAGAACAGATTCAAGGAAAAGTATCTGCGAAAAATCAAGCCCTCTGCTCTGGTAGAAAAATACAATGACAGGGCTTATAAAAAACAGACTACAAAAGAAGTTCAATAGATAGATTTTCAAAATTTCTGTCTTTGCCTTAGCTGACATAGTTTTTAACCTCCCTCCAGCTTCTATTTTGGTTTATCTTAAAAATGCTGGAGGGTCTCTGAGGTTGCTTAAAGGTTTTTACCTGAAACCGGGAAATAACATGGAGGTTCTCCCCTTTTTTTACCGCAATCAATTACACTCTTACAGTAATATGACCACACTGCTGACAATTATATAGCAAATTTTCTGCTCTTTCCAGAATTGTTGGTGCTTTGCCCGTTAAGTCTTACATCAACAAAATTCTGTAAGTTCTCTAATCTTGGGTTGTAGAACATGGTATTTTCATTATTCATCCAATATGTTCAACAAGACTTCGTTGAAATCCTCCGGAAAAGTGTGTCCCATACCCGGATAGATCTTCATCATACAAGAAATGTTACTTTCCACAAGTAACTCTTTCACTGTTTTTGCCTTTTTTAGAAGCATATCTTTTTCCCCTGCGATTAAATATACCTTAAAGTTATTCATGTTGTTTTTTATAAGCTCTTTGATGTAGTCCATATCTCTGAATGCCGGTACTACGAGTATCAGTTTTTCTGGTTCGAGCCCGCCTTCAAGGGCAAGTTCAAAGGCAAGCCCGGCTCCCTGAGACGCTCCACCGAGTATCAGCTGGCTAATCTCAGAGGAATTATTACTTAAATACTCTTGAACCTGTGTCTTAACTTCTTTTTTAGCAATTTCTACATCATCCCAGCAGAACATTTCCGTTCCAGCCTGTTGAGAGGATTGAAGGGTAAGAAGTTTTGCTTTTCGGTTTTCAACTGCTCCTTTCCAGAAAGTAGAGAAATCCTCTGCGTTTCCCATTCTCCAGTGGAGAGCAACAATTAAAGGAAGTCTATCAGAAGAAATATCAACTGGAGGGTTAAGTTCCACCCTTAATGGAGCTGAAAATCTGGCGGCATCAGCCTGGCGCTGTTTGAAAATATTTAGGATTTCAATATATTCAGGTTCTTTTCTTATATTTTCAAGGTCTTTGTCACGTTGGAGCATTTCAGGCGATATCCAGTACCCCATATTTTCAAGTTCTTTCAACGCTTTTATCGCCATTTTTTTCTTGTTTTTGAGCGAATAGATGCACGCTTTCCAGTATTTCGTTTTGGATGCCTTGTTTGGATAGTTACTTTCGATTTCATCAATTAATTCAAGAGCTTCAGCTATTTTTCCTGCCAAGTAGAGATCGAAAAACTCATTTTGGTAAACCCAAAATTTCTTATCCACGTTTATTCCTCCATTCAAAAAAAATGCCCCTGGTAACGGAAAATCTATTTGCTGATGGGATTACCGATAATAATTCCGCTCATATACGAGTTATTTACTATTTTAAGAATCTTCTCCTTATCATCTTCATTACAGCCAATATGGATCTTAACCTCGGAATCCTTTTTTAGTGTATCAACTGTTATTTGTTATTACAACCCCGGTGATCTTTCTTTCATTCATGGAACCAATCCAAGCGTCTATTCCGCCACCATCGCCTGCTGTTGTTCCTTTGATGTAGCCGTAATCTATCGGATACACGATTTGGGGGTATTTTGGGTGCCTGGTCCCTTTTGGCCTGTCTATGACTATTTCATGCTCAGTTATGAGTGTTTCAAACCTTTCCCAGAAATTCAGGTGTTATCATCTCCGTTCCTTTTTTCTTTCATTCTCAAGAGCTTCTTGCATCTTTTTACATCTTTCGTACCACAAGATTTCGTAGTCGCTGTGCGGAATGATTCTGTCTTTTAGGTCGGAAATACTCTTAATTCCTTCATCAAGGCACCAATCAACACAGATTTCGTAGGCTTGCAGATCCAGTTCATCTTCATCCCAATATACCGGTACCTTTTCCAAACCACTGAGGCATACAGCCATTGCCCGAGTGTGCCCGTCTGTATAGACTATGAGTCCTTTCAGCTTTATAACAGGAATCGGTGGTAGGGCATCGAATCCCTTCTTTTCAATAATATCCAGCACACTTTTCAATTTTGCTTGGCTTATGTATAGCTGACTGGGTTGAATTTTATCAAGGTGAAGAAGAAACGCCTTTTTCAACTCCACAAACCTCCAGATAATGATCAACTACCATAGAGTTCCCATTGCTAATCCGGGAACCGCTCTTTATAAACTTGATCAAGAAAAGCAAAATCGCTTGGAAGGCTTTTCAGGAATTTGCTGATTTCTGGGCATGGGTAGGATTCATATTCCCCGCAGTTATTCAAACCTTTTTCCTTGCAACATTCAACGAAAGGACAATCTTTGCACATTTTCCATGTTTGGCCGGATTTGCAACCGTAGCAAACCAGGTCTTTCGCTTCGATTTCCAGGTTAATTTCTTTACTCCACTTTTTGGCTGTTTCTTCACGAAGTTTCTCATCGCTGTTGACCGTAGCTACGTACACAGGGCATCTAGAACAGTCAATACCACAGCTCTCATACTTCCTTATCCCCCTATTCCACCGGCAATACAATTAAAAGTGTACCGGAAAAATGGAATCCAAGCCAATTGTGTTACCGGGGTTCTGCGCCCAAAGCATAAACTGGATTCTTACATAGGGTGTCACAAAAAAAGTGGGCCTCCCAAATTCCAATGGTGGTACCATTGAAATAGCTAAAAACAAGAAAGGAGGCCCAAATAAATGGTACCACAAGAACTTACAAAAAGCGATATTGTAAAGATTATTGAG
>DQYP01000009.1 GCA_011043375.1 Thermotogaceae bacterium
TATACAATGGGTGACACCATTGTAAAAGCCGTCAATGGTGTTAGTTTAAGAATAAAAAAAGGTGAATTTGTGGTTCTCATGGGACCATCTGGAAGTGGTAAAAGTACTTTGATGCACCTTATAGGTTGCCTTGATTCTCCGGATGATGGAAAGTTTTTTCTAAAAGGGCGGGATATTTCTAAAGCTGATGATTATACGCTTTCAGCGATCAGAAAAAATATGATAGGATTTGTATTTCAGCAATTCAATTTAATCCCAAGATTTACCGCATTAGAGAATGTGGAACTGCCCATGATTTACAATAGGATACCAAAACATCTAAGAATTTCTCGGGCAAAAGAACTACTTGAAATGGTTGGACTATCAAATCGAATTTATCATAGACCTTCACAAATGTCAGGTGGTCAAATGCAGAGAGTAGCTATTGCAAGAGCTCTTGCAAATAATCCAGAAATACTCCTTGCTGATGAACCTACGGGAAATCTCGATAGTGTTTCGAGTAAAGAAATTATGGAATTATTCAAAAAACTCCATGATAAAGGACTCACGATAGTACTTGTAACGCATGAACCAGATATAGCGAAATATGGCAAAAGAATAATACGATTAAAAGATGGGAAAATTATCTCCGATGAAGAGGTGAAATGAATCATGTATTTTGTTGAGATCATAAAAGATTCTTGGAAATCCTTACTTTCAAATAAAGTCAGAACATTTCTATCTATGCTTGGGATTATAATTGGTGTTGCAGCTTTTGTAACCGTTGTTTCTATAGGACAGGGAACAAGTGAATCTATCAAAAAAAATTTGACAAGCATTGGTACCAATCTCATATATATAACACCAGGATACAAAGGGGGACGTAGTGGAAAGGCAGCAATCTCTCTCTCGGAGTTATTGACTGAAGACGATGTAGAGGTCATTCGCAATTCTGTAAACAACATAGTTTATGCGTTGCCATTTAACTCACTCAACGGTATCGCTCGGTATAAATCATTCAACACATTTAGTAGTATTCTTGGGGCTCCCCCGGAAATATTCGAAATGCTTTCCTTAGGTTTAGCAGATGGTGAATTTTTTTCTCAAGAAGATGAAAGATCCAGAAGATCCGTTTGTATCGTGGGTTACGATGTCGCCCAAGATTTGTTTCCAGATGGGGATGTGGTTGGAAAAAAGATATACGTTACAGTGGGAAAAGTACGTAAGAGTTTAAAGATAATCGGCGTGTTGAAAGAAAGCGGAAATATCCTCTTTTTAAATCCAGACAGATCCATAATAATCCCGTTTTCAACATCAAAATACTTGGCAAACAGGCAATATATATCGAGCATACTTGTTCAGGCTAGTTCAGAAAAGACCGTTAAAGAAGTTACAAATCAAATTGACGAAATAATGTTTAACAAATTCGGAGACGAAAACATGTATAGAATAATCAGTCAGGACACTATACTTCAAAATGTTAATCAAGCCATGTCTCTCGTCAGTTTAATGCTCGGTGCGATAGCTGGTATTTCTTTATTGGTTGGTGGTATTGGGATAATGAATGTTATGCTTATTTCAGTCGTGGAAAGAATCAGAGAAATTGGTATAAGAAAAGCCATAGGGGCAACAAAAACTGACATTCTCTTTTTATTTTTGATCGAGGCAGTTATGATAACTCTATTGGCTGGAATCATAGGTATTGGTTTGAGCTACATCCTTTCATATGTTCTAACAAGCTTTACACAACTTAACTCGCTGATAACGATAACAAATATCTTGATAGCAATTGGATTTTCCTCTATGATTGGTATAATCTTTGGACTTCTTCCTGCGATAAGAGCCGCTAATCTTGATCCAATAGAGGCAATAAGATATGAGTAAAGATTAACCTCCACCTCGTATTTAAAATATGGGGATTTCTTTGTATAGAGTTTGATCGAAGATCATCCGTACTGAGATCCCTACTTCTATCTAACTAACGGGATTTGGAGATACTCTTTAGAGTATATTCAATGAACCATTTACATCTGTAATAAACAAATTTTAATGCGAAGAGAAGGTCAACCAGATAGCTCCGCAGCCTGGGGTAAACTATATCCACATCAGGGAAAATCACACCGAAGATTCATAGAATTTTGTCTCAAGCTTTCTATATTTTGGTGAAACAAACAGATAAATCAAAAAGGCTAAAATCATGGGAATAAGGGCAAAAAAGTATATCATCTTTAAGCCGAACGAATTTGCTACAAAACCCCAAAACACCGAACCTGCACCAATTCCAGCATCCAGACCTGCAAAAAAGGTGGCATTAGCTGCTCCACGTCTATTATAGCCAACATTCATAACTGCCATTGCTTGAGTTGTGGGAATCACAACACCAAAACCTGCTCCATAAAGTGCACCTGATACTATAAGAAGAAATATGTTGTTTGTGAGATACAAAAAGAGCCCTCCTATTATTACAATCAACATTCCTGGTATCATAACATAATTGAATCCTTTCCTATCTCCAACCCTTCCAAAAAGCAATCTGGTTATGATCATTGCTATACTATAAGCTGTAAAGAAAATTCCTGAATTTTTGATATCATATTGAAGTGTATAAAGAGACAAGAATGTAATTACAGTGCTGTATCCAAAATTCAAAAGTAAGATTATCAAACTTGGTATGGATGCTTCAATTTCAAAAAAATCAAACTTTGATTTCTTCTTGATAATTTCATTCTCATCTTTTCTGTAATTTATGGGAAAAACCAGAAACATCGATGCAAAAATTATTAAAGCAGAAATCAAAAACATCCAATTGAATCCAAATTCATCAACTATTTTCAAACCAAGGGATGGTGATACCATTAGTGAAGAAGTGGTTGCTACAAATAAAAAGCCAGTTCCTTCACTTAAACGACTCTTTGGTATGACATCTGTTGCCACGGTATTAGAGGCGGTTGATATAATTCCCCAGGAAAAACCGTGGAACAATCTTACCAGAATCAAAATGGCCATTGATGTTGCGAACATATAAGAAATTTTTGAAAGCATGAAAGTTATGAAACCAAGGATAAAGATTTTCTTTCTACCATGCGTATCGAGCAACCCACCGGAGAAAATTCTCATCAACAATGCAGTCACAGTGAAAACACCGCTTACAATACCAACGAGAGAACTTTTCTCTCCCAATTTTTTTGTGAAAAGTGCCAGGGTTGGAAGATAAAATTGAAATGCAAAAAACATGAGAAAAGTTATCAAAAAAATCAGCAAAAAGTCCTTACTCCATAACTTTTCCGGGTTGCTTTTGATAAGCATCTGCCTCCTTAAATTTTTTACACTGAGCGAATCCAAAAAATAAATTACACTGCAAATACTTAAAATAGTGTAATGAATTGAAATTCCATGCTCTTTTGAATATCAACTAATCTAAGGATATCAGAAGTTTAGTTAAAAATTCAAGCGTAAAAAACATCTTCGGGATATCATTAAAGATTAGATGGTTCTAGGTATCTATTTGGATTGAAGGATGATGAAAAGAACTTTGGAAATTTAGTTAAGGGTGGTTCTATTTTACAGAAGTGTCCACCCTGTCTAATGTAACAAGAAATTGAAAAGACAAAACAGTGAAAAAAGGACTACTTGTTGAACATACAATCAGTAAGAAGACTCTATACTGCCCCCCTGAATAATTGGACAAGTAGGAAGTAGAGAATTAAAATATCAGTAAGGGGTGCACGGAATGGCTAAGAAACTCTCAATAGAGGAAAAGATGGCAATAATTTTTGAAGGACTTCGTCATGAAAAGAGTGTATCACAAATCTGTAGGGAACATGGGATTTCACAAGCTCAGTATTACAAA
>DQYP01000055.1 GCA_011043375.1 Thermotogaceae bacterium
ACATCGAATCCCGCTCCGAGATTTGCACTGGTTGCAGGAACTTTGATCAGTCCTTTCATAAGCCGATCTCCTTCAAAACAACATTCAAATCTGGTTGAACGATCTTTGGTTCTTTAATTTGGGAGATCACTACATTTGGATCTTTTAAACCGTTCCCCGTTAGTGTACAAACGACAACATCAGTCGGTTTAAAGATACCCTCGCGTGACTTTTTCAAGAGACCAGCAATCGATGCAGCAGATGCTGGCTCACAGAATATTCCCTCCGACTTTGCTAAAAGTTTCTGAGCATTCAATATCTCCTCATCGCTTACCATTTCAATCACACCACCGGATTCATCACGAGCTTTAACGGCTTTCCACCAACTTGCAGGATTCCCAATTCTTATGGCAGTTGCGATCGTTTCAGGATTTTCAATTGGATGACCTCTTACAATTGGTGCGGCTCCCTCCGCTTGAAATCCCATCATCTTCGGTAATTTCTTTGAAATACCGTGACTGTAATATTCTCTGTAACCCATCCAATATGAGGTGATATTTCCAGCGTTTCCCACAGGGATGAAGTGATAATCTGGGGCATCACCAAGCTCATCAACTATTTCAAACGCAGCCGTTTTCTGTCCTTCGAGCCTGTAAGGATTCAAACTGTTCACGAGTGTTATTGGATGATTTGATGTGATTTCCTTTACAAGTTCCAAACATTTATCGAAATTTCCATCTATTTGGAGAATATTCGCACCGTATATCATCGCTTGGGCGAGTTTACCCAGAGCTATCTTTCCTTTTGGAATCAAAACGATCGCTTTTATATTTGTTCTCGCAGCATATGCGGCAGCAGAGGCTGATGTGTTGCCCGTCGATGCACATATTATGGCTTTCGAACCCTCTTCTAAAGCTTTTGCAACGGCAAGAACCATTCCTCGATCTTTGAAAGAGCCAGTCGGATTTGCACCTTCATATTTCACAAAAACCTTTGCATTGATTTTTTTGCTCAAATTGACCAAGGGTATCAATGGAGTGTTACCTTCATTCAACGAAATTCGAGGCGTTCTGCTGTTCACTGGAAGAAACTTCTCGTATCTCTCTATCACTCCCGCCATGTTATATCACCTCAAATCCAAATCGAATCTGCTATGAATCGATCTAACCGCTTCGCTCACAAATTTTTTATTTATTATCACTGATATTCTACTGTTTGAAGCGCTTATCATATCTATATTTATACCTTCGTTAGCAAGTGTTTCGAAAATCGTAGCCGCTATTTTTGGTGTGGAAGTCAGATTCACCCCAACAACGGATATCTTAGAAATTTCACTCTCTACGATTATCTTCTCAGCTTGGCTTCTCTCTTTCAACAGGTTGATGTCGAGATTGTCGAGTTCCGCAGAAGGCATTATGAAAGCAATTGAATTGTATTGACCTTCTCTCATGCTTTGGATTATCATATCTATGTTCACTTCATTTTGAGCCAATGTTCTCATGATCCTTGCAGCAACTCCGGGTTTGTCCGGTACTTTTTTCAATACAACTTTTACAACATCACTATCGGCGGTAACGGCCCTCACCACTGGTCCTTCCATTTTACTTCCCTCCCAAATCAATGTACCTCTTGAATTCGAGTTGAGGTTTTTAACAACTACTTTGACGCCATATTTCCTTGCAAATTCTGCTGCTCTCGCTTGGAGAACTTGTGAACCATGCCGTGAGAGTTCTATCATCTCTTCCCACGAGAGTTCCTTGATGGGCTTGGCATCTTTCACTATTTTCGGATCAGCCGTGAAGATACCATCCACATCTTTGTAGAGTTCGCAGATATCAGCACCTACTGAGTGAGCAAGAGCGATTGCTGTTAAATCGGATCCACCCCTTCCCAGTGTCGTTATTTCCCCTGTTCTTGCTATACCCTGAAACCCTGCAACAACGGGAATATGATCTTTCTCTATGTATCTGTTTATAACCGAAGTATTTATATTCTTTATCCTTGCTTGACCATGTCTTTCATTCGTAATTATCTCCAATTGCTCTCCAGTTAAAGATATGGCTTTATGACCTTTATCTTTCAACATTAAGCTCATCAGAGCAATACTCTGAATTTCGCCGGTGGAGAGTAACAAATCCAATTCCCTCGGATCAGGATTTTCGGTGGCTTTCCTCGCCATTTCTATTAGTTTGTCAGTTGTATTACCCATTGCGGAGAGAACAACGACAGGTTTGACACCCGTTTTCACCTTTTCCTCGATCTTTTTAGCAACCTTTTCCATTTTTTGAATACTTTCAACGGAAGCCCCTCCGAATTTCATCACCACAACCGAATATCGCCGTTGATCAAACATGCTCTTATATTTAGCGACTCTGAATAGATCTGCAATAATGGCACTGGCGGTCGGATTTCCTCCTGCCCCTTTTCCTCTCAGAAAGAAATTTCCTGCGAGATCCGTCGAGACCTCGACTCCATTTTCTACACCATCTACGTTGTAGAGCGGATCACTGGATGAAATTTTTTCCAGTGAAACCTTGTATACTTTGTCGTGAAAATCAGCAATACCAACGAGTTTGATCTTTATTCCACTCTTATAAGTGCTCGACAATTCTTTGAAATCAACCTTTCCAATTCCTTCGATTTTCACATTTTTAATCCCTGGAAAGTCACCAGTGATTACTCCAATCAAAACCGATATTTTGTAGCCGAGATCGTATCCCTCAATATCATTTGTCGGATTTGATTCTGCATATCCTTTCTCTTGAGCATCTTTCAGTGCTTCCTTGAATGGTACTCCCTTCAACATCTCTGTGAGTATGTAATTTGTGGTACCGTTCAGAATACCCCTGATTTTAGTAACTTTATGAAAGATAAGGTAATCTTGAAGAAGAGAAACTATGGGTATTCCTCCACCAACTGCTCCTTCAAAAAACAGCTTCCGTTTTTTTATGAATTCACGGAGTTCATTGCCACGTTCAGAAATCAAATCTTTATTTGCTGTTATCACTATTTTTCCAAGTTCCAAAGCCCGTTGTACGAGCTCAAATGCCACATCGATACCACCAATTGTTTCAATAATAACGTCGCTGTTGATTATCAAATCGTCAAAATCACATGCCACTAATTTTGAATTGATATTTAGAATTTGATATTTAATCGGAGAACGATTTAAGACCTTTGAAACTATAAATCTCTCACCTGTTCGCTTTTCGATCTCTTTTTTTCTTTTGATAAGAAGATTGTAAACAGCACCCCCAACAGTTCCAAGACCGGCAATACCGACTCTCATCAAAATCACTCCAAGGTATTTTTTTAGGATTTTACCATATCGCTTGGCGAAATTTGAAATAATTTTTTTGAAAATGCTTGACACTTCAACTGAAAAGTGTTATCATGAATCAACTAACCATGGATTTTTGGTTGTTGAAAAAATTTTGAGGAGGCATATTTTTATGACAGGTACTGTAAAATGGTTCAACCCTAAGAAAGGGTATGGTTTTATAACAAAGGATGACGGTGGTGACGTGTTTGTACATTATTCTGCAATAGCTATGGATGGATTCAGAACACTTCAAGAGAATCAGAAAGTCGAGTTTGAAATTCAAGATGGTGGAAAAGGACCTCAAGCAGTTAATGTTAAAGTAATATTTTAACAAACTGACTGACAGAATGGGAGAATCCCATAAAATAAAAAGAGGTTTTAAGGCCAGCGAGAGCTGGTCTTTTTTGTTGTTATAACCCCCTAACGTCTAAACTCGTATTTCAGATAGTGTTAACTAGTAGTGATAATGATATTCGATAAATCAAAAATAGCAGATGAGTATTAT
>DQYP01000003.1 GCA_011043375.1 Thermotogaceae bacterium
ATTTTGGGGCGGCTTTTGAGACAGTGAAATATTTGAAAGACAAAGGTCATAAAAAAATAGGTGCTGTGATAGGTTTAGAAAATGTTTTTACAAGTAGGGAAAGATTCAAAGGCTTTATGGAAGCAGTAAAAATCTATGGTCTTGAAGTAAAAAAAGAGTGGATATTGAATGGAAATTATACAGTGGAAGGATCTAAAAAAGCAATATTAAAGCTCTTTAAAAGTTCCAATTTACCAACTGCATTGATAAGTTTCAATAATGTCATGACTTTAGGAGTGTTAAAGGCATTCAAAGAGTTAAAGGTTCGTATTCCTGAAGATATTTCCTTGATCAGTTTTGATGACGCTCCATGGAATGAATTCAACGAGGTTCCAATAACTTCAATCGTTCAGCCAGTTGAGGAAATCGGAACAATCGCTGCTACGGTGCTTCTTGGAAAGCTGGAAAATTTCAAAATAAGTAAGAGAAATCTTCTGAAACCTTCCAGAATAGTCTTAAAATCATATCTTTTAGAACGGAGTTCCGTTAGAACTATTAATTCGAGTTCCCAATATTTATCAAAAAAAAGGAGGAGTTAATCTATGCATAAGAAATTATACGGAAAAAATGAGCTTTTTAAATACAATAACCAGAGGATTTTTGAAGGATTGAATCTTTCTAAAATTTCCTTTCCAATTGGAGGAATTGGCACAGGTACAATTTCAATCGGTGGAAGAGGGCAGTTTGAAAGCTGGGAGATATTTAACAGGCCATCAAAAGGTTTAAAGCTTCCTTTTTCATTTTTTGCAATAAAGACAAAAAGCAGTACAGGGATAAATGCTAAAATTCTTGAAGGGCAATTGCTACCACCCTTTTCTTCGAGCCATGGCTTGAGTTATGCTTTAGCTTCTGGACTTCCCAGATTTTCGAAAGTGCAATTCAAGGGAGAATATCCTTTTGGGTATGTATATCTTGAGGATGAGGATATTCCCCTAAAAATTATGATCGAATTTTTCAATCCTATGATTCCTTTAGATATCAAAAATTCTGCACTTCCAGTAATAATCTTTTATATTCACATTTTTAATCCTACGAATGAAAAATGTGAGGGAATGATAGCCTTAAATCTACCCAATCCTGTGGGGGTGGATATAGATCAATTTTTGAGAGAAAAAGACTATGGTGTTAGAGCCAGGTTCAAACCGGGATGGGGCGGCAATCTGAATGAATTTAGATCAAGCAATGAGTTTAATGCAGTGTGCATGACTACCGTTAAATATAACGATGATGACCATAGATATGGGAATTTGACATTAGCAACTTTGGAAAAAGATATTACTTACCAATTGAAATGGTATGGTGATGAATGGTTTAACGACCTACAAAATTTCTGGAGTAATTTCAAGACCAAGGATAAATTTCAGGAGGAGAAAAATTCTATTCCTTCACCTGAAGGTCAAACTGACGTTGCAAGTTTAGGTGTATTTTTTGAATTAGAACCAGGTGAAAGTACAAAAATTCCATTTTTAGTATCCTGGTATTTTCCGAATATCAGATTTTTTGATCATTGGAATCCTATTCTTCCAGGAATGAAAAAGATTGAAAGACACTTGAATTTAACTTACAAAAACTACTATACTAATTTCTTCAAGAATTCTTATGAAGTGACAAGCTATGTAATCAATAATATGGATTATTTATACCTAAAAACCAAAGAATTCCATGATATACTTTTCGGCAGTTCTCTTCTAGATTATGTTATTGAGATAGTATCCAGCCAAATGTCGATAATGCGCACGAATACATGTTTTTTAACGCGTGAAGGATTGTTCTTTGGTTTTGAAGGTTGTTTTGACTATGACGGATGCTGTCCAATGAATTGCACACACGTATGGAACTATGCACAAAGCATTGCATTTTTATATCCCGAACTTGAAAAGTCCATGAGAAAAATAGATTTTCTATACAATACAACTGATAATGGAAAAATGTTATTCAGAACTCCTTTTCCTCTCGGAGTAGGAAAAAGTGATAATAATTATTCACATGCCAAGGCCGCTGCCGACGGACAACTTGGAACTATAATTAGGTTATACAGAGATTGGAATTTAAGTGGAGACATTGAGTTCTTAAAAATGCTATGGCCTCATGCCAAAAAAGCCCTTGAATGGGCTATCAAAAATTGGGATAATAACGAGAAAGGTATATTAAGTGGAGAGCAGCACAATACATACGATATAGAATTCTACGGAGTAAGTTCAATGACCTCGAGCTACTATCTTGGAGCATTAAAAGCCGCCATTAAAATGGCGAAATTTTTGGGTGATCCTGATGCAGAAAGATATGAGAAAATCTACAATTCAGGGGTGAAGGAACTTCTTAGAACATTCAATGGTGAATACTTTGAACAGGAAATAGATTCCGATTCCAAATATAAATATCAATATGGAAAAGGATGCCTTTCTGATCAAGTGGTTGGTGAATGGCTCGCAAGAATAAGTGGTCTTGATAGAACACTTCCTCATGAGAATATAAAAAAAGCACTTTTGGCTGTATTTAAATACAATTGGTTGGATGATCTCTCAAATCATTGTAATTGTCAGAGAACTTATGCACTTAACCATGAAAAAGGCCTGGTTTTGTGCACATGGCCAAAAGGAGGAAAACCTGAATTTCCATTTCCTTACTCGGATGAGGTCTGGACTGGAATTGAATATCAGGTTGCTTCTCATTTGATACTTGAAGGATTCATTGAAGAAGGTTTGACAATAATAAAAGGAGTTCAGGATAGATACGATGGGTTAAAGAGAAATCCATGGAATCAACAAGAGTGTGGTAATCACTATGTTAGATCGATGTCAAGTTGGGCTCTAATTATTGCTTTGTCTGGATATCAATTTGACTTTCAGAATAAAAAAATAAAATTCTCTCCACGCATAAATCAAAACAATTTTCAAACATTCTTTTCTAACGGTCATTGCTGGGGCGAATACCATCAGAGAATAGATAGTAAGCGCAAACTCGCTGGTATAAGCATAAACGTAAGATTTGGAACCCTTGCCTTTAAAGAACTCGAGCTTGGAATGAAAATTGACAAGATTCTTTCGATTCATACTAGTAGAGCTTCAGTTGAGGGGAAAAACTGTGTATTAAAGGCAAATAGCTTGGAATTTCTTGAGAGACTTTCAATAAATCAGGGTGAGAAATTAGAAATTAAGCTATTAATAAATTAGGGGGTGGGTATACATGTTTAACCTTGATATCTTCAAGATTACTGATGCTGAAACTCGTTCAATATCTGCAGAGAATCCAACAGGAGAAAAGGGAAAGGGAGCTATGGAAATTCCAAAAGATCCAAGGCATCCTGCATATAATCTTGGAAAAGGTTGGAAGGTGAGACCTTGTATAGATCTAAAAAGTGGTGAAACCACAACACTTGCAGAGATAAAAGGGCCTGGAATAATTCAGCACATTTGGATGACTGTTGATACAAAAGCCTATAGAGATTGTGTTTTGAGATTCTACTGGGATGATGAAGAAAATCCTTCAGTTGAGGTACCACTTGGGGACTTCTTCGTGAATTGCCACGGTTTGAGGTACAATGTCAACTCAATTCCAGTGTGTGTCAATCCTGCCGGTGGGTTCAACAGTTACTGGCCAATGCCATTCAGAAAGTCTGCTAGGATAACCATAGAGAACCAAAGATGGGAAGATATAAAGTATTTCTTCTATCAAATAACCTATTCGCTAACAGACGTTCCAGAAAATGCGGGATATTTTCATGCCCAATGGAGACGTTCGATGAC
>DQYP01000049.1 GCA_011043375.1 Thermotogaceae bacterium
ATTTCGAATATGATCACTGGTAATTTTTCCTGATGCTGCAACAACCTGTGTTTTAAACCCTAATCTTCTAAAAGCCCTTGAAAATATTATTCGATCACGATCACGCAGAAACGGACTTCTACTGTCTTTATAATCTTTTTCCACAATTACACGGCTTTTTAGAATCTCTTCTAGATCCTTCACCATTCAACCTCCCGATCAATTTTTGGGTTGCCCTCCACCACCCTCACCCACTCATGCCCTTTTATCCTCTCCACCCACTCCATGATTTCCTTATCTGATTTGATTAACTCAACCACTTCTTTTATCGTCTCGAGGCACTCCTCCCCCATCTTCTTCATCCTCTCCTTTTCCTTCTCGCTCAGCGGTTCGATTGAGTAAGCAAGCTTTGCGTAGCTGTCATAAATGGGCTTCAGGTATTTTGCCACAAGGTCTATCAGGAAAGGGCCGTTTTCGAGCTGGAGGTAGATTGGCTCTCTGCCTTCTTTGATTATTTTTCTTAGGCTTTTCATTAACCGGATTTGTATCATTTGTTAAAATACTCCCTATTAACCTCCACTATACTTAATTTAGAACTATCTATCCAATCTATAAATGTCGAATGTCTTAACCGTCTACTTCCGCCAAATTTTTTGTTAGAAATCAGATAACATTTCTTTCTGGCACGAGTGAGTGCAACTATAAACTGGCAAACTTCGTAATCAGATGGTGAACCCGGTGTTCTAGGAAATGTTCCATCATTTAACCCCACGATAAATACAACTCCTCCAGAGAGTCCTTTAGAGCCGTGATAAGTAGTTAATTTGATTGACAGTTGGGTATTATCTTGCAAATCAGTATTTAGAGATGTATTGTTTTCATTTTCTTCTTTTATCTCAAGTCTAGCTTTGATTTCGTTCAAATCTAAGCCTATAATATTCTTTAGTTCATTTTGCTCTTCTATAGATACTGTATTTCCTTTAAGGCAATTTAACAGATCAATAACTTTTTCATGTTTCTCTTTGTATATTTCTGGTAATTGTTCTACTATATCCACTTGATAGGTATTTGTCGTTCTAATAATATCATCCATATTTTTCACATTATCAAATTCCAAAATAATACGCCATCCAAGGTTCGATTCTCTATCTTTTAATAGAATCTTATAACCGTCCAGAATGTGTAAATTTTCCTTATTTTTCATCTTATAATCGACTTTATAGTTCCTATCAACCAGAAATTCATTTATTTGGCTTAGATAGTATGAGGGACCAATTATTAAAACACATGGGTATCTTTTTTCATTTGCCAGATCTATCTCTTCTTTCGGGATCTCTTGTATCTCCTTTTCAATATACTGTGAAATATAAGGGGCATTCTTTCTTTGAACGGAACATCTAGCATGAATAATCTTAGGGTAATTTAAACTATCTTGGAGCTTATCTGGAAGATAGCAAACATACATCTTGTCCACTCTATCAGCCAAGTTTCCATTCGCTTTGGCATGAGCTATAACATCATTTACCGCATCGACTATAACCTTCGTACATCTGCTACAGTAAGGCAATTCAAATCGTTCATACTCAGGATTCTTAGCTTTTGCTCTGATAAAATCTGGTGTGGCGTTTTTCTTGTCATAAATTGCCTGATCATCATCGCCAACGATCAATATTGGATTAACTTTTTCTAGCTCCTCAATGAATGCTACTTCCAATCGGTTAAAATCCTGAAACTCATCAATCACAACTTGTTCATACGGTGGCGGTTCACCAGAACCCGATTTGAAGTATTGAAGTATTCTATATACGGAATCATTAAATCCAACAGCATTATAAAAATTGGCACGATCTATATAAAAGTCAATACGACCGTCATCTTCAATCAAACATTGAAACGCCTCATCAAAGTTAGATTTTGTTCCAAATAAAATCTGTTCATCAGATTCGATGATCTTTGGTAGCTTTGGGAAAAAGTGAAAATTAGCATTAATTCCACTAAATGGCGCTCTATGAAGCAATTTTTTACAATATCCATGAAATGTTTGCGACTCAGCAAGTCCATCTAAATCTTCTTTCAAATCATCTGCAAGATTATTTATGAATGTCAGCGCAAGTGCATTACCATTTTTCCCTTTAAGTAATTCCTTAAATGTGAATGTTTTTCCTGTTCCAGCACCAGCGACAATAATTTTCTTTTTCGCAGGAGAGTTAATTATTTTATCAGAATATCTTTTTCTATCTTCTTCTTGATCGTCTATATCTATCATAATCTATCCTCTACCCTCATCTCCTCATCATATTTAACCAAATATTCAACCTCCTCATCTGTTAACCAATAAATCAGCCCTATTAACCTATCAATTTCATTGATCGCCTTCTTACATCTATTCACCTTAAACTCTAATGATTCATATCCTTTTCTTTTTTCCACATAGTAGGAGTTCTTTTGATAGCATTCCATCAGCTTCGATGAAGCTTCTTTCAGTTTTCCCAAAATTTCCGAAGAAAAAGCATTTTCAGAAGGAATTGGGAATTGTTTGATGGTTTCTTGTGTCAAATGTCTACAATCCGAAACTGTTAACCAGAACCAGTAAAATAGCGTGCTATTTATTGCACATAGGACAAAATCCGCATATTTTAGTTCAATTTTGATCACAAACCATTGTGAAGCTCTTACCTCCTGACCGTTTCTGATACCCTTTGGTTCATAATTTAGCGCCTTTGTCCAATATGATTCCCCGCTATCGTGATAGTAGATTGGTACACCATTTTTGTTGTCAATTATATCCCCTAAAGTCATTGAATTTGAAAATAGCTTGCTGAAAATCCTGTAATCGATTTCATTACCTATCTTTGGGATAAAGTCATCGAATTTGAAAACAAAATTACTTGAATCATAAATTGGCGGATTTTCAAGAATTTGGTTTCTATTTTCTTCAGTTAAGCGAATATACCGGGAAGTTTTGACCTTCTTTGGTTCAGAAGGGTCTTTTCTGCAAATTGTTATTGCTGTCCGCTGCATAACTCCTTTAAAAACTGGTTGGGGTCGAATAGCAAAGTTGATGATAATAAAGTCATTTGCATTTTTATATAGGAAGTCCCTTAAACTCTTAAATTTGGGCTGGCAATAAGCTGAGTTTGCGTGAATGAATCCAAACATACCGTTATTCTTAAGTACATTTATCGACAGCCTAACAAAAGCGTCGTAAAGGTTTTTGACGTCGTCAACAAACAGATCTACGTAGTCTATTTCATTCAGTTCTACGTAAGGCGGATTCCCCACCACTACATCAAACCCACCTCTATCCAGAAACACCTCAGGGAACTCAAAAACCCAGTGGAAAGTTTTGATTTGCTTTAAATCCTCAAGTTTTATTTCATGCTCCTCGGCAAACTTCTCATCTAACTTTTGGTTGAATAATTTTGTAATCAAGCTCAAAAGTTCATTTAAAGGTTTTGCGTGTTGCGAGTTTAAGGAAGCGATAAGAATCCTGATGAGTTTCTCCTTTGTTCGCAATACCTTTTCAAAATCATGCCATGAGATTTGTTCTTTTAAGAGTATTCGGTTAAGGTCTTTAACTTCATTAACTACATTGCCACTTATTTCAAGTGCATTTGCGGTCTTTTCAAGATGCGATTTAAGTTCCGATACCACTTTAATTCTTTCTACTATGTATTCAGCTTGTTCTTCATTTACGAATAGGTCAAGTTGAAGCTGTCCTTTAGGCTTTTGTCTCTCAATATCCACATATCCGATAAGTG
>DQYP01000297.1 GCA_011043375.1 Thermotogaceae bacterium
ATGATCAGCCTGGGTCTGAGTGACATAAGAGACCTGTATCAGCCGGATATAGACTGGCTACGCAGAGCCTGGCTATTACCACGAAGCAAGAAATAGAAATGAAGTGGAAATGAAGTTAAGTTCTATCTGTACGTCACCTCTTTTTTGTTGTGCTGCGGAATTTGTGGACAGACTGGGAAAGTTCGTGACGCAGAAGGGGAAATGGAATCATCACGCGGTGAAAAAGCTGGCGAAGCGAGCACTGAAGTACCGAAATGAGCTCTTCACTTTCGTACTCGTTCCAAGAGTTGATGCTACTAACAATGTCGCTGAGCGTGCTCTTAGGCCAGGTGTGCCGCAAAGGAAAATATGGAGGTGTTTCAGGACCAAAAAGGGTGCTAAAAACAGGGACATCATGATGAGCGTGATAGAATGATGAAAAACATGAAAAAAGACTTCTTCAGCTACGGAAAGGAATATATCCTCAGCACGCATGATTAAGTTATAAAAGGTGAATAGATACCGTTTTCGCTAATCCGGATAATATAATTCGGTTTTCTCTTCTATGATACTGCCACTTCCGAATAATTTCTCATATTCCCTCGTTATATAACGGTCAGTCATTCCAGACAAATGTTCACAGATTCGTTGTTTAAATTCAGGACGCTTTTTATTTCCTCTATCGTTTTGCGGACATACGAAGTTGGCGAACGTAGTGAGCCAATCTGGGCGAAGGCGTAAGCCAAAGCCGTATATCCGCTGTTAGGCGAAGGCTTTGTAGTTTTAAATATCATATTTCCCTTCATAAATATTAGCGACCACTAAATGTTTTCCAACTTTTGCAGGGATTAAAATACGATGGTAGTCCTCACCTTCAAACTGATCTATGCTTGGTAGCTTATCAGAAAGAGATTCAGAAACAAACATCTTTGCATCAATTTCGCCAGCATTCGGGAACCATTTGAAGTACTTTAATCCATGACACTGTATAATCTTTCCTCTAATCTTGCAATCTTGCCAGGTTCCAGCAATATCCTCTAATAACCTTTCATTGTGAGCGTCGGGCGCTAAGGTTCCATATACTATAAGTTTCTGATCTGGCTTATCAAAGATTAACTCCAGCAATTTGAGTAAGACAGGAATAACTACACCAGAGACCTTTTCATCTCTTTCTGCTTTTTTCAAGTCTGGACCATAGGGGGTTTTTTCTCCATGAGCGATATTTGACCTCACAATGTAAAGAAGTTGTGCAGTCTTCTTTAGGAATCTCTCCTTCGTATCGTCTGAAGAATTTTCCTTATAGCTTCTATAAGCATTTACAAGTTGCCGATGTTCGTCTGTTGCTTCTTTTACTAGACGAGGTTTTATCTCCCTATCGGGTCTATATCCTCTCCTCCGGAGTGTGTTGTGATTCATGATAGGAGGTTCAAAATTGACAAGATCTTGTAATTCTTTGCCTTCGATAAATTCTTCAATATACTTGTTAGGTATTCCCTCAATGAGTAATTGTCTGAAAGATGGTATATCTGCTCTCTCTAATTTCCCTTGAAAATCATTGAAAGCAGTCCACATTTTATTCAAAGCATCAAATAGGTATCTACAAAGTTCAGTCTTTCTGTATATAGGGGATGTTCTCGTATAATTTATATGAGCTAATATCTCTTGGAGATACCCGAGCATACTTTCTATTTGCCACCAATAAGGCATAAACTCACCTCCTATAAGCTTTCGCCTAACGTTCCGGGGATATGTGAAGTTTCCCGAAGGGAAATTTTAGCGTAGCCGAAGGCGAAGCCATATATCCACATGTTGTCTGAGTGCATTAGCACCGAAGCGGAGAGTTGCGGGCGACGGGTACATGCAATCACCTTTACTGAAAAATCTTTTCGATTTCGTCCATCAAATTCCTTTTCTTAAACATGAGTAATCCATCAGCAGCAGGCCTATTGAAATTTATGTCTGTTCGACTTATGACTTTCATGGATTTTGGCCAAGTTGGAAATGGTAAGGTTTCATAGAAATCTTTACCTCTTTCACAGTTAAAATAATAGAAATCTTTTTGAACATCAACAAATTTTCCAAATGTTAATGGAGAAAAGATTTCTTGTATATCTTCTAATATCTCAAAAATCTCTCCATAGTATTTTTCTTTTTGAGCACGTAGAAGTTGTTGATGTTGTACTAAAAGTTTAAATTGCTCATCTCTGCCCCCATGATGCTTACTTAACAATTTTACAGCTGTCTCTAATTGTTTTCTAAAAATAGATGGAACTTTCATTTTTATCTCATTGTATACAGATACATCAACGCTAAAATCAAGATCCTTAAGTTCAATAAATCTAAATTCCTGTTTCAAGACATCTAAATGTTTAAGCTGTGCCACCATCCAATATTCATAGGTTTCATCTCCAAGTGATTCTTTTGCAACATTTTTGTTTACTAAAGCATCGATGAATCTTCTATCTTCGATGAAATAATCTATATCTAGTAAATATAAGGTACCCTGCTCTAACTTTTTTAAATTTATTTCAAAACCGTTTTCTGTGTATGATATAGCATCAGTAATCGGTTGAAGTGACATTATGGGTCGAAGAGACACTCTCCGGACTTTTCCAAAATTAAATTTCTTTTTTCTTGGAAGAATGCGAGATCCTTTTGTCTCGAAGGCTACCGAGTAGTGCTGAATTGATTGTGGGCACTCGATCCTCATCTCTTTTCCAAGAATCTTAAATTCCTCACTAAGAGTTTTATCTATATTTTCTGATTTTTTTTAACATCCCTTTAATAGTCGTAGTAACAATTTCTTTCCCAGCAGCACTTAATAAAGAACTAGGGTCCATTTCTACTCACCCCCTCTGCAACGCTAAAATCAAAAAGAAGATATACTGGCAGTTCAAGCTCTTTATTTGATGTGATAGTAATGTTATCTAACTCTATGGGTTTATATTCATTATATTCTAAATCTGTTATGTATAGTTTTGCTCTTAATTTCATCGGATTGGTAGAAACTTTTATAACATTGGTAGCATCGATAAAGATTATTTTGCTCTCATATACTGATTTCAAATATATCAAAAAACTCTCCAATTCTGTTACAATTGATATATTTTTAAGATAAGAAGTTAGTATCATATTGGCGAAATCTTTCAAAAATTCTTCACTTTCCTCTAAGGCTTTTATTAGTTCACTAAATAGTTTTTTAATTCTCTCTAAATCACTTTTTTTAAATAGTGGAGGGCTCTTTCCGATTTCAGCAAATTCAATTAATAACTGATTATATTCAGGAAATTTTTCGTTGAGTTTGTGTATTTTTCTTTCTACATCGCTCCAAAAATTCTTTCTAAATTCCTCAATATCCATTGGATTATATATTTTTATGTCTGAATTATCTAAGCACTCTAATCTCAATATTGCAGTACCTAGACCATTATTTACAATTTTTATTTTATTTGGAATATTAATTTCATCCCCCTCCATATTGACGAATATGTGTTGAGGCAGGCTGTATGGATTTATATCCGGTCTAAATAACTTTAGGAGTTTGTTTTCCTTATGAATAACTCGATCCTTTTTATAAACCGCTATATGTAAGTTTTTCTCAATATCGGGCTCCGTTAACTTGGAAATAAATTTAACACCTAGATATCCATTGACATCCACATTATCGATGTAGAGAATATTGTTTTCCAATTTGAAATTTCCTTCACTTACATTGTAGATCTCTTTAA
>DQYP01000152.1 GCA_011043375.1 Thermotogaceae bacterium
CTAATAATTTTTCTAGCCAATTATCTCCTCTTTTCTTATACTCGACAATTTCCGCTGTTAATTCCTCTACTTTGTCAATGAATCTTTTTTTAATGGCAGCTAACACGAATGTCCGATAATCTTGCCCTGTCAAAATGGAATGAATAATTTTGCTTATTAATTCCTTCATTTTTTCTTCTCACCTCTTTATTTTTATATCTTCACGGATATATTGAATTGCCTCCTCTATTTTATCTATATTTTTCAGTAATCTTTCCTTTGTAGGTCTTCTACCTCTGATTGATGTCCCTTGAACCTTTTCTATCTGCTTCTTGAACTTCGTCATTTGTTGAGTTACTACATCTGCTATAAAATCATCGTTATCTGCTGTTTCATCGGAATCTGCTATCTTTTGTAGAATTAAAATATATTCATCATCAATTTTCCCAATATCTGCACTGGTATATTTTCTCGTCTTATCTATATTTCTGAAATATGTTCTTATAGGTTTGAATCCTATAAACTTTGACATTTCAGCAAAAAATTTATGACTTTCTATTAATTCATATTCTAAACTTGAATTACCGACAACGATTACGCATAACTTGCCATTTTTGAGCACACGATTCATTTCTATCATCGCTCTAAGCATATCACCCAGATATTCAGAAAGTAATCTAAAACGGTTATAAATAAAATGAGAATGGGCACCAATTTCATGTTTTCTGAACAAGTCAAAATCCATACCCAGCCATAGCATATTATACATGTGGACTCTATAATAGTCTAATGCATTAACATAAGGTGGAGAAGTAACAATTAAATCAACAGAATTGCTCTCAACTTCAAGTTTTCTTGCATCTCCTGTTATAATCTTCACTTTTGGTGGCGGATTTTTTACAATTTTTGCCATCTTTTTTAGTTCCTTTTCCATAGAATTTATTTTTTTCAAGAACAAATCATCTACATCAAGTCCTCCGCCATTTTCCACTAATGACCATATAGTAGCGGATAAAGCAACTCTCCCTAAATCATAAATATCATCGTGTCCGCCTTCCTCTTTAATTTCAAGGAGAGTTTCTCTTATAACCTCTAATTTTGAGATTACTACTCTGTTAAATATTCTGCTTATTTTCCTGTTCGGTAGAGAACTCAATCGTTTATCAATCCTTTTATAGTCAAGATCTAAATACCTTTTCATTTTTCGCAGTTTGTTTTTCAGATACCTAAACTCTGCATCTGGTATTAGCGTAACTTTAACTTTGCTTATCAAAGTAGCGAGTGGATTAAAATCATTGCCGATTGAGTTTCTATTATTTAAGAAGGCTTCCACTAAAGTCGTTCCACACCCGCACATTGGGTCAAGCACAGTTTCCCCCTCTTTTGTGAATAGTTTTATAAATGTCAAGGGAATTTGTGGGATAAATCTTGCGGGATATGAATGAAATTTATGGGTTAAGTATTGAGTGGTGAAGTCCTTAAAATCCCAATTAATTTTATCTAATAATTGTAATGCCTCTGAAAAAGAATAATTACCGTTAATTAATTCCCAGTATTCTTGTTCGGGCGTTCTCAATCCAAGTAATGTTGTTTGCTTTGTTTCATATAGCATTTTCTTCACCTATAAACCTTTAATAGTTTTCTCTTTTTTAATCTTTCCTTTAAGCCGCACCACTCGATTACGCCTAACAGTTTGCGGACATACAAAGTTGCTTTAGCAATTTTGGCGGAGCAAAGCGTAGCCGTATGCCCTGTGTTATGTGCAATTGGGCGCATCATTTTTCTCTTAACAGTTCTTCTGCATACTTAATTAAGAGTTTAGTGACAGTTAATATATGTTCTGCATCAGCCTTACCTAATCTTATTTCATCAGCAGGATAATCCGCATATTTTTTAGGGTGTGGAAAATCTTTTGGCAAACTTTTTATTAATTCCATCCAATTTTTACCTTTCATATCCTCCAAATGTAAGCCTAAAGATACCAAGAAATTGAAAAAGCGTAAGTATGCTCGACCCCACCTTTCATTGTAGGTAAAACTATTCTCACCAAATTCTTTTTTCATCTTTTTATTAAGAACTACTCCCGCCTCTCTACAATTATCACATACACCTTCTATATACCACTCCCTGAAGCAATTTTCGGCTTTTTCCACATAATCCCATGCTTCCTTTATTATTTTTTCTCCTTTTGGTATTTCAATAATAAAATATTCACCCATTCCAAACTTTGGAACATAGTCATAAATCCAATCCACTGAGGAAATTGTTACATCTCTTTTCAGTAGATGCTCTCCTACTTCTAAAAATATAGGGCCTTCGTCGCCAGAGATTATCCATCCATTTGCATACGATGTTCTATCGTCGCTGGCGTAAACAATAATTTTTCCATCTTTTTGTGAGACCATTTTGTTTAATCCTATTTCCTCAGGATCAATAAAATAAGAAGGGGATACTATAGCTCTGCTATGAATATACTTTACGATTAAATTTAGAATAAATTTCACATTTTTCTTCCTGTCTGCTCCCCTTCTTTTTTCTATATAATCAAGGGCTTGCTTAGTTAGCTGTGCAATAATCTTTGTTTTATAAATTTCTTCCTTATCCTTAGAATCCCTGTCTAAATAGCTGCCTCTTGCTCCCAATTCTCTCGCTTTTGATTCTTTTGGAATTTCATTAATACTTGCTACAATCTTTCCATTATCTGTTTCTAACCTCCCATGTACCCCTATTATTGCCTCCTGATATTTTTTATGCTTTATTTCTATTTCAAAGACTATGCTTGGCAGGACAGATTTGTCATAAGGGTTGTGGGTTATTTTCTCTATTCTCATGTTTCCACCTCATTCTTTCATTCTATAGCGACTCATTGCAACGGTCTGGAGATATGCGAAATGCGAGGCTTTGCCTTTGGAGAGCGTAAGCGAATCGCCTGCTTGTTTTCCGAGTGCGAAAGCAACGAAGCGGGGAGTTGCGAAGGTCGTTTTGCCTCTCCGACACCGGAGGTCATGTGCAACGCTTGGTATTTCTTTTTTATTCGCATTTTCACTTTTCTGCTTCTTCATCTGTTTTTTGTTTTCATGCATTTCTCTCTCCTCCTCTCTACCTCTCTAAATTGTGTTTTTTCTGATTATTTAAAATTTTTTCATAAGGCATTTCAAGCTAATGCTCTTATTCTTTTCCCGGAAATCCTACCATTATCTCTTTTGTTTCAAAAGCATATTCATCAAATCTAACGCATCAACAATCCTAAGCTCGCCTGCAGATGCGGATTTCTCGTCAAAACCTCGCCTTTCCTTTGCGTTCTTATTTGTTCTTGAGTCGTAAATAGCGAAAGGAACAGGCTCTTTCGTATGCACTTTCAGCGATACTGGCGTCGCATGGTCAGGCATTAGCAATATGCGGAAATCCTCGTCAAATGCAGAGAGGTTGTCAAGCATCCTTCCGACGACTCTCTTGTCAAAATCTTCAATCGCTTTCACCTTCAATTCAAAATCGCCGAGATGCGAGGCCTCGTCAGGTGCTTCAACATGCAAAAGCACGAAGTCAGAGCGGCGCAGAATTGATAATGCATGTTGCACTTTTCCCTCGTAGTTCGTGTCTAAGAAGCCTGTTGCGCCCTCAACTTCTGCGACTTCCAAGCCGATGCACCTGCCTATGCCTTTAACGAGCATCACCGCAGAGACGACGCCACCGCCGACGCCGTATTTCTGCTCAAATGCAGGCATC
>DQYP01000153.1 GCA_011043375.1 Thermotogaceae bacterium
ATATTTATTTTCCAGTTCTAAGAGTTTGTAAGCGAATTCCAACTCCGATATTATCCTTTCAGCCCAACTATTCTGGCTTCTGAATTTTCTGATGAAAGTGAGTTTTTCCAATATTTCCATAGATTCTACACCTCTATTTGAAATCTAAAGAGGATCCCCTTCGATTTTTAAATCTCATGCTGTTATCTTATTCCAGGTTTCGAATACTTTATATACATTTTCTGGTTTT
Source organism: Thermotogaceae bacterium (assembly GCA_011043375.1). Classification (GTDB taxonomy): domain Bacteria; phylum Thermotogota; class Thermotogae; order B21-G9; family HyVt-16; genus HyVt-16. Next base: position 230 of record DQYP01000153.1, read on the forward strand.
GCTCCTATTCCAAATTCACATTGGGCTATACATCCACCATTTATCCAAAGATTCTCCTTTACCTTCTTTACTGCTTCTTCTATTTCTTCCACACTTCCACGAGCTAACAAATATTGTCTATCTATTTCTCCCCAAAAAGTAATCTTTCCTCTGAATTGCCTTAATTTTTCAACACCCATACAGAATATCTGTGAGTTTATCGCATCAAGTCCCAATTCGATCAAATGCGGTATAATGTCTAAAATATAACCATCAGAATGCATGAAAATCTTTTTCCCATGCCGATGGGCTATTTCTATGTAGTCCTTGTATAAAGGTTTAAAAATCTCTACCCAGACTTTTGGATTAACTAGCAAACTACTTTGTGTTCCCCAATCATCCATAAATGTAAGGGCGTCTACATCTGTCTTTGCCCATTCGCTAAGCACTTCACAATAAAAATCATGGATTTTTCTTATTACTCTAAACATGCCATGGGGTCTAAACACCAGATCTATAAGTAACTGCTGTGTACCTCGTATATACTGTAATCGCTCAAATATATTGGGAGTTACACCTGCCAAAACAAATTTATCAGTATTATGACAAAATTCGTTGATCCGATCTTTGTCTATTTTTAAATACTCTACGGGGATCCTTATTTTATAATCATCCTCCCAATTCTCTCCTTGCACAATAGGTTCTTTTACCTCACCAATTATTCCGCGTTGAACATTGATAAATTTACAATTCCACTCATCAATATATATCCCGGGCTCATAAGGATTACCATTAACTTTAACTGGTTCTTTATAAAATCCAGGTGCCCCAATAATATCATCGGGAAAATCTTCTTTTATTTTTTTCAAGTGTTCGGGATAATGAATTTCAGCCCATGGCAAAACCCATAACTGTCTTGGAGCTCTATATGGATTTTGAAAATTCAATGTTTTGTATACAAGTTCTCGTGAGGTTAACATTCGACTTCTTACTCTCCCTTTTATAGACAAAAAGTATACGAAAACCTCCTCCTGAAATAAGTTTTTAATTTTTATTCGCTAATTTTTTCAAGGACCTTTTCAAATCTCTATTAGGTTCTACAATTTCAAAATTAGGATTACTCTCGGATTACTCCCCGTATACTATAAGTTTCCTCAAGTACATTTGTGTAGCACACACCGCAGCACCAAGAGGCATCGTTATATCACCAAACTTGGAAAGATAAATATTTATTCCTTGACCAGAAAATTTATGGTTCTTTGTCACTTTTTGGGCCCTATTTAATAGCAAATCACCGAAAACTTATATTTCACCTATGAAAAAGCCCTGGAACTCCAATATTTCCCACAGTTGCACGCATCAAACCGATTGCTTCTGTCAAATCGATCCGGGACATCTCTTGTTTCATTAGAAGCTCTAAAATCTTGAAAAGGTTTTTTGAAACTCGAGCTTTCTTTTGTTAAAGAAATTATTTATTCGCGCCCCCATATTTAATAAATTAGTCTGATTTATTATTCTAATATCCGAATGAAAAAGTCAAACTCGAAAATCTATCGTTTCTGTTGAATATCTGAAAATATTCTTGAAATTCTTTTATTTACATTTTATTTCATAGAATTACTTATAGAATCATTACATGTTATTATAACCAATTATCAACTCAACAAATTCACCGAAAACAAAGGATAAGGAAATATTCAAAAACTCTCAGGTGTTATTTTTCTCAATATGATTGGTTTCAATTAAAGTTCCGTTTTTGCTTATGGCACATGTTTTAATTTCAAAGGGCTTCATTTTGACTAAAAACTTTTTATCTACGAACTCCAATTCGACATTTCCGCCTATCCCTTTCAATTCAAGGATTCTCAATACTATTTCCTCATTGGGCTTTTTTTCGGAACCTTTTATTGCTGCTACCCAAACATTGGTATCCTCAGAAGACACACTTAAAAATGAATTTGTTGGAGGAAATGTTCCATCATGTTTCCAGACGTTCAGGGCAATATAAGGTTTATTCAATTGCTCGGCAAAGGCGAAAACATCGTATTTATTGGTTTCATTGTAGCTGAAGAACCACATTTCAAACTCTTGAGTACCTATGTCAAGAAAATCGAAATACTCTTTATCAGGTATTTTGTATGGATCGTGCCATGCGTAAGGAATGCTTCGAAGAATGGAAATTCTCACTTCATCATCGAGTACATCATAGCCATATTTTCCATTATTTATTATCGTGATTCCCTCTTCTTTATCAGGTTCCTCAAGCATTATAAAACGTTGCATTGGATACTCTTTACCATTTGCTTCACGTTCAATAACTCCATAGGGTATTTCAGATAGCACCTTTGGCACGTAATTAATCTTACTATACAATTTTACAAGTTTGAATTTCTCGTGCCAGTTTATCCTGTACCTGATTTTCACAACCGGATCTTTAGAATGAAGAGTCACAAACATATCTATTTCAGAATCATTAAATCTGTAGTTTACTTTAAAAACTGATTTCAGAGGACCTTCCACTAATTTTTCTATGGATTCAAATTTTGGATAACTGTGTTCCCTTAAATATCTATCAATGCCATGACTCCAGGTGTCCGTATGATCTTCTATAATTACAAACTGATGATTTTGAATCACATATCGTTCCTTCCATTTATCATAAAGATTTATACCTGTTTCTCTGATTTCCAATTTGTAGTATTCATTTTCAACAAAATCTTCTCCCATTCTTAAATCTGTTTCGTATTCATTTTTTCCATTCGTCTCCCTTATCCAATACACTTTATAACCAAACGGTGGTATAACATCTTTAAATACAATCCTGTATTTATTACGCACGAGGGCAGAGTGAGGAATAAGTTGGTAAATTTTTTTCTCACTTTTCGAATCTACAACACTGAGAGAATCTTTCCATTCTATGTGCCCCATCCAAGGTTCGAATTCTATGTAACCATCATTTTCGTAACATGAGTTATTGAAGACGATGAAAGGTATACCATCACCTTGAGTATCTATATTGTTTATGATTTTGAATAAAGCCTCATACATGATATCCGATGAAGTGCTTATCACCTTCCCAAATTGCTCATATGCATCATCATATGCTTCTTTTATTGCCGTTCCAGCGAGAGTATCATGGAATTGGTTAAACAAAAGTGTTTTCCAACTATCTTCAAATTTTTCCACAGGATAAGTAAAATCTGTGAGAAATGCTGAAATAGCGGCCCAAGTTTCCGAAGCTTGCAACATATTTTCAGCTCTTCGATTCAATTTCTTAATCTTGGAATTTGAGGTATAACATCCGATGGAATGATATTGAAGCTCGTCTTCAACCACAGGTAAGAAACTCGAATATTTCTCAAGTTCCTTAAAAAATCTTTCTGGGGTACTAAAGATGTACTCAACATCCTTTGATGCTTCTTTCAGGTTCATTAAAAATTCGATTTGTTCTCTGGTAGGTCCTCCGCCATGGTTTCCTACTCCGTAAAAACATATCG
>DQYP01000024.1 GCA_011043375.1 Thermotogaceae bacterium
CAATGGTGTTAGCTTTACTAATTCTATCATCGATTCAAACTTTAGCCAACATCGATACTTTAAACTCGAAGATTGGAAAACTTGAAAAACAGATAAGTTGGGCACTGATTTTGAAAAAAGTAGGTTTATCTGAAGATGATTCTGCTTACCTTTTTACTGTTTGCATGAACAGTGTGAAAGAAATTGAAAAATTCAAAAACGAAGAAATAAAAATCCTCGAAAATATGAAAGAAGCCATTTACAACGATGATTATGGAAAAATAGGAGAATTAGGAAAAGAGTTCTATAGGGTAGAAACAAATATACTTAAGGAACAGATAGAACTCTTCAGAAAATTCGAAGATGTGATCGATAAAGCCAAAATGGAAAAATTACAAGCTTTTCTTGAAGAAAAGAACTTGTCAAAATATTTGGAGAAGATACCACTTGGAGATATTATCGAAAGCTTCAACAAATTACTTGAATTTGTTCCAGAAAACGTAAAAGAGAAAACGGATGAATGGTTTAAAGAGGTTGAAAAGCTGTACAATTCTGTTAGTGCACATATCTTGTTCAGTCTAATAGTCAACGAAGATTTTATAGAAGCTTTGAGAATCGTAGGAAAAGTTAATTTGGAAAATTACAATCAATGATTAATGTGTTTTCTCTTTTTTCAAGAACCATGATATAATTTTTCGGGTCTATTTTATGATCCCTTTTCATTCTAACACTCCTCATCGAAATAAGAGGAGAAGATCAAAAGATAAATTTCAGTAAAAATTAAGGAGTGTGGTAACACAAATGAGAGCATGGATGAGAAAATGGAGTGGTGCAATAGTATGGACAATAGCCATATTCTTCATTTTAGGAATAGTTTGGTGGTCAGTTGCAGCTTACATAAGTACAAGGCGTGTATCAAGTACAACTAATACGGAATCTGTGTTTTCGGTCGAGGATGCAGCGGTCGTTTTGACGAAGGACGGGACCCCTTTAGATCACAAATATTGGATAATGCCCGATGAGCTTGAAGAGAGAACCAGAGCCCTTGTTAATACTTATCAGCAGCTTGGCTATAAATACGACGATGTTTTCGATGAACCTTTTTTGAGATTGTCGAGTGCCAAAGATCTTGTGAATACCAAGATTATGGACTATTATGCTGATGAAAATAATATAGCTCCAACTAAGGAACAGGTGAAAAAAGAGTTAGACAAGATCGTCTCAAAATATACCGAGGATCCAAATACAAAAAAACTGATAGAGCAAAACTACGGAAGTGTGGATAGATTCGAGGAACTCATAAAACCAAATGTGGAGGCTAATTTGATACACCAGATGGTTCAAGATAAGGTTGCAACGGTTACACAAGCAGATTTGGAGAAATACTTCAACGAAAATAAGGAAACGTTGAAAGAAAGATATGAACAGGTGAAAGCGAAGCATATTCTTGTGGATAGCGAAGAAAAAGCGAAGGAAATTTTGCAGGAAATAAAAGATGGAAAGCTCACATTTGAAGAAGCAGCGAAGAAATATTCCACGGATACCAGCAACAAAGATAAAGGTGGAGATTTGGGCTGGATGACACGAAAAAGCTTAGTCAAAGAATTCGCAGATGCGGCATTTTCTGCGACTCCGAATGTGATAGTAGGTCCTGTTCAAACTCCATATGGATGGCATCTTATAAAGGTTGAAGATAAAAAACTTATAAATTCATTGGATGATTTATTAGCCTCTACCTCGACTGCAAAAGAGGTTAAAGCTACAATATCCAATAATAAGTACAGAAAATGGTTGGATGATTTTAAAAAGCAAGAAAACATATCTTATAGAATACAAGATCCAGCTTTGAAATTTTATGAGGAATATTATAACATCATAACCAATGCAACAAATACATCTTTGAATCTCGAACCGTTCATAACAAAACTTGAAAATATCCTATACACAGATGATTCAACTAAAATAAACGCTGAAGACAAAGATCCAACTTTAATATCTTTGTATGTTACTGCGCTCGAAAATCAAAAGAGTGGGATTTCTTCGAAGGCTCAGAAATATTCGAGATATCAGGTTTTGTCGAAAAGTATAAATCCAACTTTGATGAAACTCTCGGATGAAGAAGTAGAGAAAAAGATCGAAGAAATCGATGCGAAGTTGGAAAATGCCAGTGGTACGGAATATCAAAGACTATTCCAAGAAAAGATTAGTTACAGAGATTTACAAGAGTTTAGGAATATAAAGAAGGAGTTAGAAAATGCTGGCGTTGATTTGAACAAGGTCGATGAACTTGCCAAAGAATACAAGGATAAAGAGGATGAACTCACGAGAAAGTTGAAAAATGCGTTGTACGCTCTTTATAATGTAGCCCCATATTCTGCGAAAACGATCGAGAAACTTTATAATTACGATCCAACCAATCCAGAGATCAGGGTGGCTTATTACAAAGAGCACTACCAACAGATAAAACCGTATGTAACCGACAAAAACATATTCAATACTTACAAATCCCAATTGTTGCCAGATATTTACAACTCTTTAGCTGCGCTCGAATTGACAGCTTTGGACGATAAAATAGCGACGAATTTGAGAGTTGAAGCGTATGAAACATTAGTAGAAATAGCGGAAGATGTGGAGCTATACGATGATGAATTGAGGTATTTAGAAGCTTTGAAAGAGCTAAAACCGGATTATTCTGGAATAGACAAGGTTATAGCCGAAGTGAAACAAAAGATCGAGGAGACTAAAAAAGCAACTTCGACGACTACAGAGTCAACATCATCAACTTCGACTACAAATCAATAAAACTTTATGAAAAAAAATAAAAAGCGGGCTTTCAAGCCCGCTTTTTATTTTTGTAGATCAATCCTTACCCACAAGTTTTAAGTTCAGTATTCCTGACTCTCCAATGAGCACAACATCTGGAGATTCTTTTTCTTCAATCAAGTTCGAGATTTTCACGTTTCTTATTGCACCATCAAAGTCAAGTGAATATTTTGTGCTTTCAGGAAACTCAATGTTCGCGTTTGTTATTCCTGCTTTTATTTTAATAGAGGTTGGAAAAGCCAATCTTTTTAACTTCATGTTGAGAGATGCGATACCTGATTCGATTTCCAGCTTTTCCATCATTACTCTTTTTAGATCAAACTTTAAACCTGATGTTCCACTTTTTATGATTATTTCATATTTGTAATTTTCAGGGAGATTTAATTCTATTTCGTTTTTTCTTCCAAGATTGAACCCTTTCGATGATTGGAATATAAACTCATTCTCTCTTGAAATCACTTCGAAATATTTTGAGTTGAAAGAATAGTATCCTATCAGACTTGTGGAGCTTTCTCCATCGTTTATCTTCAAATTCAGCGATGAAGTCAAGAAAATCAGCTTAACAGTGGAGCCAACAGGAACATCAATTGGCAGATCGATTCCAGATTTGTAGAGATTTAAATTACCGAAATTCAAGAGATCCGGCCATAAAAGTAAATAAACTATGAACAGTACCATGAGAATAGTATTTAAAATCTTCAACCATCTCAATCTTTTCACCTGTGACAGTATTGCAAGACCTAAGAATATTAAAATCATCGGCCAAGCCGTGGCAAAATTTTCAAAGATCCTTTCCAATAATCCCCATCCAGGGTTAAAGAATAAGATTATCACTCCAAGCAATATTATAAAAATCCCAAACGCTATCTTCATTTTTTCACATTCTCCTTAA
>DQYP01000231.1 GCA_011043375.1 Thermotogaceae bacterium
TTATTGATGTCTTTACCTTGTTCCGCAACAAACAGTTCGTTTATAAGGTCGATATCGCTTCCTACTACTGGTTCTCCTGTGTGTTTTCTATAGAGATATACAGCTCGAGCTAATTCTTTAGTGAACCTTAAAATCTGTCTTTCTATGAATTTCATTAAATCTTTTTTAGAAATATGTTTTGCGTCATCATAATCGATTTTAACCAAAATCTGATTGCCTTTTAACCTTTTTCGTTCGTCCATCGGAGCTAACCCTTTTGGAATAAAATCGATGGTAAAATCCATGTAATCCCAATCCCAAACGAGCAACACCCATGTGGAATCTCCTTTTAGATATGTTTCTTCTTTCAAGAGCTTTGCCCATCGCTTTATTTCTAACTCTTTATACATTGTTCGCACCTCCTTAATTGTTTTACTCTAACCAATCATATTTAGGTGCCCGTTCCCAGATATATTCGCTTAAAGAATTGAAATACCATGCTTGACCGTCTTTATTCCAACCTACAATTCCATAAGTGCCTTTGTCTTCATATTTTGTCAAAGTAACAGATTCAGAAACCTTTTTACCTAAATTATCAAAAATACCAAGGAAAACACCATATGATTTTCCATTATTATCTTTGAAAACAGCCAATTTTAACCAGTTATTGCCAACATAATCATGAACAGGATCTCGTTTCCATATAGAATTAGAAACGAGAATCCAGCAACGTCCTTTTGTATCCCATGCCCACATACGGTGATTGATCTCTTTCCGACCAACTGTATTTATTGTTTCAATATGTGTTATATCCAGGGAAGTGATGTTTTCATCAACAGCATCTAAAATAAATTCTACACATTCATTCTTGCTGGATTTACCGGATAGACCTATGAGTAAATTTCCCACCAAAAAAATATCTAATCTCATACTTTACCTCCTCCAAAACCTATCCCTTTTGTCTAATCTTGGTGTAGGATACGAGCTAATTGTCTTTAGTTTCAGACAAAAATTTCTTGGACTCTTCAATGAAATGTCTTACTTCTTCAAAATTCGAGATTCTATGATTCAAAACTTTTGAATCGCTGAATACGATCGCTCTGAGTTCATCATTGTTTGAAACAATGTACACATTTTCACCAACAATATCGCTTAATATCTTACTAGCATTCTGAACATCTTCGGTTGAATACAACCATAGGCTTTGCCTTATCTTAAAATAACCATAATCTTTCACATTCTCAAAACATTTATAAACTTCACCTATATCGTTTCCTTCTGCGATTAATCTAAAAAAACTATTCTTGTATTTTATAGATTTGTTAAACGAATTTGTTTCAACGTACAATCTCACTTTTTCCACATCTCCTAAATCATTTTTATACAATCTTACCAAATACTTTCTGTCTTCAAAGTTTTTTATCAAATTTCTAACTTTACTCATCATCACAACCTCCTTCATAAATTCTCAAACTCCCAGTTTCTCAAAATCGTTCTCAGTAAAGCGAGGATCGTCATAGTGAACCTGAAACGTTTTAAGGGAAAAGTATCCGCGGGGTTTCTCAATGTCTTTGTGGCAATCCTCGAGGCACTTAGGAGTATTACAATTCCTGTGGAAGCTTTATCTGGTGGAGGCGGGGGGAATCGAACCCCCGTCCGAGAGTGAGTGCCCTCAGACATCTCCGAGCGCAGTCCGTGTTTTTAATGTCGGGTAGTGTAACCCACGGACAGGTGCACTACCCTAGCCTCTTCTAACATGCCATCCAAAGCCGAAAAGGCAAAACTTTGGATGTCCGATCGGTGATCTTACGCCCTATACTGAGCCCCGATCAAACCCAGCAAGGACGGCTGCTCATTCTGTCAAGCAGCGGCAAGTTCTTCTTTGGCACTTATTTGTGCTCCACCTTGGTTTACGAGTAGGTGGAAACTCGGCTCGCTTCCTGAGGGACCTCAAACCCGTCGAAACCGATCGCCCCCATATATGAAGTTTTTATCCTTCTCCATTCAAAACGTAATCTTTTACAGTTTCTAAATCCTCTTTCGGCAGGATCAATTGATCTACTGGAATACCGTATTCCATCAGTTTCTGTTTACTTTTTTCATCGAAGTTTTCAAAAAAGAGTTCGTTGTGAATGCTGTAGTCTCCAAATTTTCCTAATTTCATTCTCCAATTCTTCCATTCTGGGAATTCATGCACTATATTAATTAACTCTGAACTGTTGAATTTACCGAAGATGTTCCAAATCATTTCTAAAATTTCCATATCGCTTTCAGAGAATTCTTCTTCGTAAACTGGTGCTAACGACGTTATTGTTTGAGTAACCTCATCATATTCAAAAAACAGTTGCACCAACCCAAAAATTGTAAAATCATGAGCTTCAGGATAATCTATCAGGTTTTTCATTTCCAACTGAATAGGTGCAAAACTTTCAAAATGATAAGAACCACCGCAAATGAATCTGCCGTATCTTCTCATGTGTTCTCTATCTGCTAGGAATATCAAACACAACAACTTTTGCTTATTAATCTTGCCACCTGCTTTAATTGCAAGCCAATTAATCACTTGAATAGCCTTTTTGTAGTCAAACATACCATCTCTCCTTATTTCCTTTCATCATATATACGCCTTAGATAGTTAGTTACTGTTTCATCCTTTTTGACGCGAATATCCATCGTTTCATACTGTCCGTTTTCGTTTTTGGTACAGACAGTAATGTATATATCAGTGATACTCTCAGAGATAGATATAGTATTTGCATTGTCTTGGTAAATTATTTTTCCTTCGCCAATGATCCACATATTATCCTTCCCTTTACTTGGATTCTTCCCAATGTGATGATCTTTTATCATATCTCCACCACAAGCCGTTGGTATCCACCGCCATACATTCTTTTGGGTCTATTTTTTCAATCCTTAAGCCTGCAATTGCCATTTCGAAGATTTCTAAGCCCACCGCTTCTGCAATGTCTTCTTGTGGATCGAGTCCAAATTTTTCTTTAGCTTTGTCAGTAAGCATACCCATTTTGTCGAAATCCTGTTCATCTACATCACCCTCTGATATTGCTATATATTTTGTGTTTTTGCCATTACGTACTTCCACTATATATACTCTCATTGCCATTGCAACATACATTATCTTTTCCTCCCCTTTACTCACAATTCCAGCGATAGTATGCAGAAACGTACGGCCATTTTAGACCGCTATGGTCGAAGGAACAGGTAAATACCCTTTTATTCCCATTAAATTTTTCCAACCATATAATTGTTGCTTTATCTGTTTTCAACAGTCCCAACTTAGCTTTTCCTTCCTGTGTCAGTGTTCCAAATTCTGTCACGTCTTCTCTTGTAATTGTTTCCGCTGGTATTTGCATATATCTAACCTTATTAGTATCAGTATTGCTGATTCTAAGAGTGTATATTTCTCTAGTCATTATTTCACCTCGCTACTCACAGTCCCAACGATGATATTCTGAAATATATTCCCACTCAAAATTCCGACAGTCTTTAGCAGTGAGCGTTTTTGCATCTATGTCGAATTCTTCAAACCCAACGATTTTTGCCGTATCTGTTTTCGCTAATCCAAATTTAGTTTTTCCCTTTTCTGTCAGTGTCTCGTGTTCTGTTATGTCTTCTTTTGTAAGCGTTTTCTCGGCTATAGCTATATATCTAATGCCATCTTTTTCTTCATTGCAAACCTCAACAA
>DQYP01000026.1 GCA_011043375.1 Thermotogaceae bacterium
AATTTACTACTATATTCACAAGCCTACCTTTGACAACCAATATCTTTTTTATTTCCTTTCCATTGATGTACCGTTTAATCTTCTCCCTTTCTAAAACCAACTGTTTCAATTTTCCATCATCAATGTCCGGATCAATAGCAATCCTATCTCTGATTTTTCCATTCACCTGTATTACTATTTCTACAGCCTTTTCTTTCATATACTGGGGATTATAAGTAGGCCATTCTTGCTGAATTACAAATCCAGATTTCCCAAGTTTCTCCCATAATTCATCTGCCATATGAGGAGCGAAAGGAGATAAAATCATGACGAATTTCTCCGCTATATATCTTAACAATTTGAGATTCCATTCATTCTCTGGTGTGGTAGTAAGATATTTGTACAATTCATTGATCAATTCCATCATTCTACTTATAGCAGTGTTAAAGTGGAAATCTCCCTCAATATCTTTTGTCACCTTTTGGATCGTTACATTTATCAATTTTCTTATCTCGTACTCTGAATCATTATTAATCTCGATTTCATCTCCAACCTCCACATCCTTTATTTTATCTATTATCAATTGGTATATGCTCCATATTCTTTTCACAAATCGATTAACACCTTCTATTCCTTGATCATTCCATTCTGCATCTTTCTCTGGAGGTCCCATGAATAAAATATACATTCTCAAAGTGTCGGCTCCGTATTTTTCAATCATATCATCGGGTGATACAATATTTCCTTTGGATTTCGACATCTTTGCACCATTTCGGTATATCATACCTTGTGTAAATAAGTTTGAAAATGGTTCCTCGAAATTCACATATCCCATATCGTACAAAACTTTCGTTATGAACCTCGAATATAAAAGATGGAGTATGGCATGCTCTACTCCACCAATATACTGATCAACTGGCAACCATTTGTTGACATCTGAGGTATCAAAAGGTTTCGAATCATCGTGTGGATTCACATATCTCAAATAGTACCAAGAGGAATCAACGAACGTATCCATTGTATCAGTTTCCCTTACAGCATCCGCTCCACATATTGGACATTTTGTGTTTTTGAATTCTTCATGATATTGGAGAGGTGATTGACCGGTCGGGTTGAACTCCACGTTTTCTGGTAATTTCACGGGTAAATCTTTTTCAGGAACTGGTACTATTCCACAGTTTGGACAATAAACCACAGGTATAGGAGCTCCCCAATATCTTTGCCGTGATATCAACCAGTCTCTTAATTTATATTGAACAGAGCGTTTACCTATTCCTTTTTCCTCTAAAAATTCTATCACCTTATCGATAGCCTCATCACTTTTGAGACCATCGAATGGACCGGAATTTACCATTATCCCAGGTTCAGTATAGGCTTCTGACATTTCATCAGGATTTAAAGGAGACTCAGGATTGTCTATCACAACTTTTATGGGGATGTTATATTTTCTGGCAAACTCAAAATCCCTTTGGTCATGCGCAGGTACTCCCATTATAGCACCAGTACCATATTCCAGAAGTATGTAATTGGCGACGAATATTGGAATTTTCTGCCCGTTCACAGGATTTATAGCATAAGTTCCCGTAAAAACTCCCTCTTTTTCAACATCGGTTGATGTTCTCTTGAACCTATCTTGTAAACTCACCTTCTTTAAAAATTTTCCAACTTCATCTTTTTTTTCTGGTTGGGTTAGTTTCTCAACCAAAGGAGATTCAGGAGCAAGCGCCATAAAAGTAACACCCCAGAGAGTATCAGGGCGTGTGGTGAAAACTCTCAAAACTTCTTCAATACCAACTACTTTGAAATCTACCTCTGCTCCTTCACTTTTGCCTATCCAATTCTTTTGCATTATCTTGACGTGCTCAGGCCATCCCTGCAATTTTTCAAGGTCATCCAAAAGCCGCTCGGCGTAATCTGTTATTTTGAAATACCATTGCTCTAATAATTTTATAGTTACTTCTGTTCCACATCGTTCACATTTACCGTCAACTACTTGTTCATTTGCTAAAACTGTTTTACATTTTGGACACCAGTTAACAGCTCCTTTTTTCTTGTAAGCTAATCCATTTTCATATAATTTCAAAAACAACCATTGAGTCCATTTATAATATTCTTCATCGCATGTGGCAATTTCCCTTGACCAATCGTAACTTATACCTAACTTTTTGATTTGCTCTCTTATAATACTTATGTTTTTCTTCGTCCAAATTTCCGGGTGAATTTTATTTTCTATGGCAGCATTTTCCGCTGGAAGCCCAAATGCATCATATCCAAATGGGTGTAGTACATTATATCCTTTCATTCTTTTATACCTTGCAACGACATCACCGATAACATAGTTTTTTACATGTCCCACGTGCAAGGTTCCAGAAGGATAAGGAAACATTACCAAAGCATAATACTTTTGTTTATCAATATCATTCGTTGTTTCGAAGAGCTTCCTTTTTTCCCAGTTGTTTTGCCATTTTTGTTCTATGGTTTTGTAATTATACTCTTTCAAAGAAAATGCCCCCTTTTCAAAAATTCTATTTTATCCCATGTTTTTTCATTTTTTGAACAAATGTTTTGTAACTTATTCCCAAAAGTTTAGAAGCCTTTTTTTTGTTTTTTGAAGTCATCTCAAGTGCTCGATTTATGAGATCTTTCTCAATCTGTGAAACTACTTTTTTGGTTATATCACGTAATTTAGGGAGTCCCTTAATTCCAATATTTTCTGTGCTTGTCATTTTATCTATAGCATGCTTCAATATGTTATTTTCATTTCCAGCAATGACAAATTCTGTCATTAAATTCTCGAATTCTTCGAAGTTCCCAGGCCAATTGTAATTTTTTAGAAACTCTATGATCTCATTCGAGGGATACGAAACAGTTTTTTTCAACTTACTGCTGTAAATGGCAATTATATGATCGATCATATACGGTATATCTTCAACCCTTTCACGAAGTGGCGGAATTCTTAAAATCGCTTTTCCTAAAAGGTTCTTGATATCCCCTATGATATTATTTTCCCAACTATTTTCATTTATACCCAATAAAATTCTACCAAAAAAATCCACTTTTTTCTCACCATTTTTGTGGAATCTTTTTAGCATTAGTTTGTAAACATTTTTTTGGAATTCACCACTGGAATTATCAAAGTTATCCAAAAAAATAACTTTATTCCCGATCTGGCGGAAAGTTTTCTCAGCTTCTTCGAATATTTTAAAATATATTGAAGGTTCCGGTATTTTGTCCAAATCGAACAGTAGGAATTCACCATTTGAAACATAGTTACAAAAATCTTCTCTTTTGCAACCTTTCTCAGAGAGTAAAGCGATATCTTGGTAAACATTGAAAAGCTCTTTCAACCTCAATATAAACTTTCGTATCTTAGGCCCTTGAAAATTCGTAAACAGGTTATAGAATCTCTTCTCCGATATCAATTCTTCCACAAATTCGCTCTTTTCAATGAATTTAATGGCATTTTTAATAGATAATTCCAAAATTTTTGGATTCACATCTATGAACATCTCCGAGGTTCCATTTAAATTCCGCAATTCCTTCAGAAGTTCATTAGATAAAACCATATCTGAGAAAAATATGAAAGCGCGTGCAAAAGCAAATTGTTCAAGAACCTTTGATAGTGGTTTATCATCGACCTTCATAATTACCAGGTTCCATATTTCCTCTTTTGCAACTTTGAAAATATCGTCATTC